>JALRKF010000127.1 GCA_023254905.1 Crocinitomicaceae bacterium
AAGGCACCTGAGGTTATCTTGCGTAATGAGAAACGTATGCTTCAAGAGTCTGTTGATTCTTTATTCGACAACTCAAGAAAAGCTTCTGCGGTTAAGACTGAATCAAACAGACCATTGAAATCACTTTCAGATTCATTGAAAGGTAAGCAAGGTCGATTCCGTCAGAACCTACTTGGTAAGCGCGTTGACTATTCTGCGCGTTCAGTCATTGTTGTCGGGCCAGATTTGAAACTGCATGAGTGCGGTCTTCCAAAAGATATGGCTGCAGAACTTTACAAGCCTTTCATTATACGTAAAATGATCGAAAGAGGTATTGTAAAAACTGTCAAGTCAGCCAAAAAGATAGTAGATAGAAAAGAGCCTGTAGTTTGGGATATATTGGAGAACGTTTTGAAAGGACATCCAGTGCTACTGAACCGTGCTCCTACTCTTCACCGATTAGGTATTCAGGCATTCCAGCCTAAACTGATTGAAGGTAAAGCGATTCGTCTACACCCATTGGTAACAACGGCATTTAATGCGGATTTCGATGGTGACCAGATGGCGGTTCACTTACCGCTTGGTAATGCTGCGATTCTTGAGGCACAGCTCTTGATGCTTGCTTCTCACAATATCCTGAACCCTGCAAACGGAGCACCGATTGCGGTACCTTCTCAGGACATGGTATTGGGTCTTTACTACATTACGAAAGGTAAAAAATCTACGAAAGCAGAGCCTGTGAAAGGAGAAGGTGGAACATTTTACTCTCCAGAAGAGGTGATCATTGCCCACAATGAAGGGCAACTCGATCTTCACGCTTACATCAAGGTGAAAACAGAGGATATCGACTCAAATGGAGAATTAGTAAATACGCTGATTGAAACGACATGTGGACGTGTGCTTTTCAATGAGAAAGTTCCAACGGAAGCGGGGTTTGTTAACGATGTGATGACAAAGAAGGCACTTCGCGATATGATTGGTAACGTATTGAAAGTTTGCGGAACATCTAGAACAGCTGAATTCCTTGATGATATTAAGGAACTCGGTTACTACATGGCCTTCGAGGGTGGTCTTTCATTCAACTTGGATGACATTATTATTCCAAAGGAGAAAGAAGAGTTGGTATCCAAAGCGGAGAACGATGTGAAAGAAGTGTTGATGAACTATAACATGGGCCTCATCACGAACAATGAGCGTTATAACCAGATTATTGATATTTGGACACATACAAATTCGCGTTTGACTCATACATTGATGGAGCAATTGAAGACTGATCGTCAAGGATTCAACTCAATTTACATGATGTATGATTCCGGTGCACGTGGTTCAAAAGAGCAAATTCGCCAGCTTTCTGGTATGCGAGGTCTTATGGCGAAGCCACAGAAATCGGGAGCTTCATCACAAGACATTATCGAAAATCCAATCCTTTCAAACTTTAAGGAAGGACTATCTATCCTTGAGTATTTTATCTCAACACACGGTGCGCGTAAAGGTCTTGCCGATACAGCATTGAAAACGGCCGATGCAGGTTACCTAACTCGTCGTTTGGTTGATGTTGCTCAGGATGTAGTTATCAATTCTGAAGACTGTGGTACTCTTCGCGGACTTATGGCAACACCATTAAAGAAAAACGATGAGATCGTTGAACCATTGTTCGATAGAATTCTAGGAAGAACATCGGTTAATGATGTTTCTCACCCGAACACAGAGGAGCTTATTGTAGAAGCTGGACAAGTCATCACGGAAGATGTAGCAAAAGCAATAGAAGCTGCTGATATTGATGAGGTTGAGATTAGATCTGTTCTCACTTGTGAAATGAGAAGAGGGGTGTGTTCAAAATGTTATGGGCGAAACCTTTCAAACCACAGAATGGCGCAGATTGGAGACTCAGTTGGAGTTATTGCTGCCCAATCGATAGGAGAACCGGGTACACAGTTGACCCTTCGTACATTCCATGTTGGAGGTACTGCATCGAATATCGCAGATGAATCAGATCTTAAAGCAAAAACAGCTGGTAAGATAGAGATTGACGAGCTAAGAACAATTGATGCAAAAGATAAAGAAGGTAATAATAAAGTAGTTGTTATCGGTCGCTCTGCTGAATTAAAGATTACGGACGACAAGGGTAATATTACAATGACTGCTAATATACCTTATGGCGCTGAGCTTAATGTCAAAAACAAATCTAAGCTGAAAAGAGGTGACGTTATCTGTAAGTGGGATCCTTACAATGCTGTTATTATCTCAGAAGTGAAAGGTAAGGTACATTTCGACAATGTAATTGAAGGTGTTACTTACCGTGAAGAGGTGGATGAGCAGACCGGATTTACTGAGAAAGTGATCACGGAGACCAGAGATAAGAAGAAGATGCCTGCAATCCACATCTTGGATAGTAAGAAAGAAGTACTCAAGGTCTACAACCTTCCGGTTGATGCCCATATATCTGTGAAAGAGGGAGATACTGCAGAAGCTGGGCAAATTCTAGTAAAAATCCCTCGTAAGGCAGGTAAATCAGGGGATATTACGGGAGGTCTTCCGCGGGTAACAGAATTATTCGAAGCTCGAAACCCTTCTAATCCAGCTGTTGTATCTGAGATAGATGGTGTGGCAGAATATGGCAAGATCAAGCGTGGTAACCGTGAGATTAAGATTACGTCGAAGACTGGTGAAGTTAGAAAGTATTTAGTGTCACTTTCTAAACACATCCTTGTTCAAGAAAACGATTTCGTTCGAGCAGGATCTCCATTGTCAGTAGGTGCAATTACGCCAAATGATATATTGAATATACAAGGTCCTACAGCAGTGCAGGAGTATCTTGTGAATGAGATTCAAGAGGTATACCGTTTGCAAGGAGTGAAGATTAATGATAAGCATTTCGAAGTAATTGTGCGTCAGATGATGTTAAAAGCTGAAATCATTGATTCGGGAGATACAAAGTTCTTAGAAGGACAATCCGTACATAAAGCGGATATCATGGAGGAGAATGATGCTATTTTCGGAATGATGGTAGTTACCGAAAAAGGTGACTCTGAAGTTCTGAGAAATGGACAGATTGTTACAGCGCGGAAGCTTCGTGACGAGAATTCACAGTTGAAGCGTGCGGATAAAGCTATTGTTGAGGCAAGAGAGGCAGTTCCCGCAACTTCACGTCCATTACTTCAGGGAATTACTCGAGCTTCATTACAAACTCAATCGTTTATTTCTGCTGCTTCCTTCCAGGAAACAACAAAAGTATTGAACGAGGCTGCTGTATCAGGAAAAGAAGACCACTTACTTGGATTGAAGGAAAATGTGATCGTTGGTCACTTGATCCCAGCGGGTACAGGTGTTAGAAACTTCCAGAAAGTATTGGTTGGTTCTAAAGAAGAGGTTGAGGCAGTCGTAGAAGTTGTTGAAGAGTAAAACTTACTTACTTAGATATAAAAGAAGGGGTTGTCAAATTAGACAACCCTTTTTTTATGAATTACGGCAACATAAAAGGGATTAATTTTAACTTTGTATCGTTATACAAGAAATAAAAGCTTATCAAACGGATTAAATTTACTCAGTCGCGAGAAAATGAATTCACTAAAGAACTCAAGGATCGTATCAATAACTACTTCAAAGAGAGTGGAAAGAATAAAAAAGGAGGATGGGAAATCTATTTGAAAGCATTCGTAATGCTGAGTATTTACGTTACACCAATCATCTTAATTATAACCGATATTGTTAATCACCCGTTTTGGGTTATCTTATTTTACTCAATTACGGGAATTGGGATGGCAGGAATTGGAATGGGAATAATGCACGATGCCAATCATGGTTCTCTTTCGGGTAAGACGTATATGAATAAAATATTCAGTAAAAGTCTAGATTTTGTGGGATGCAGTTCGAGAATGTGGAAATTACAGCATAATGTCTTGCACCATACGTTTACAAATATAGATGATCATGATGAAGATATTGACACACCATTTTTTTTAAGTTTTTCGCCTAATACTAAGAAATATTGGATACATCGTTTTCAGCATTTGTATGCTTGGTTCTTTTATGGCCTATCAACTCTGCACTGGGTAACAGTTAAGGATTTTTTCTCGTTAAAGAGATATCGAAAAATGGGACTTATAAGGAGTAGAAAGGAAGTTTGGAAAGATATTAATGAGACTATTTTTTGGAAGTTATTTTATTACAGCTATATTTTATTTCTACCAATTCTCTTTAACTCTGCCAGTATTGGATGGATTCTGGTCGGGTTCTTTATCTCACACTTTATAACGGGACTATTGATTAGTGTTATTTTTCAATTGGCACATGTTATGCCTGAAATGAGTTTTCCAAAAATTGATCAAAAAGACTCAATTGATGTAAATTGGTATGAACATCAGCTGCAAAGCACAAGTAATTTTTCACCAAAGTCATCATGGTTTTCGTGGTTTATAGGAGGATTGAATTATCAGATCGAACATCATTTATTTCCGAACATAAGTCACGTGCATTATCGTAACCTTAGCAAGATAATAGCTGAGACAGCCAGAGAATATAACTTACCTTACTACGTAAACAAAAATTTTTTCGGAGCCGTATGGTTGCACTTAAAAATGTTACGAAACGTTGGTAGAATAAGAGTTTCTGAACTCTAAAAAGAAATATGGTATAAAACCTTGATGATGAAGAGGTATCTGAATATTTCTGTCAGATAATTTTAAAAATCATTGTTAGAATTCGAAAATAATTCCGATCGTTGGTGTTACTGTTGCACTTTCATTTGGAATTAAAATAGGGATAGCATTTGAGCCATCTGCCTTTAATGGACCTCCATCTGTAGTGGCAAATCCAGTGTTATCTTCATTTCTCACGAATGTGTAATAAGGTGGTGTTTCTTGTTTGAATCCAGCAATATTTTGGATGTCTATATAAAAGTCAAAAGAAAGCTTTTGAAGATTCACAATCTTATCTAATCTGAAATCTAATTGATTGAATGATCTTAATCGTACTGAGTTCACGTTACTGAAATCTAAGATTCCATTACCGCTGAATGCATAGGCTTGCTGAGATGCGTTAAGATCAAAAGGTGTATACGGTACCCCTCCGGCGAATCTATATTTTAGACCAAGTTTCCAATTTTTTTTCAAGTTCCATCCAAATGTAGTTGACACCAGATGTTGACTGTCCCACGCCGATGGCAACAACTCTCGGTCAATTCCAGAGAAAAGAGAGCGTACGTATGTATAACTGAAGACGTAGAAGATATTCTTCACAAGTTTTTGCTGTATAAATAACTCGAATCCATATGTTTGTCCTTCTCCTATACTTATAACCTCCTCGTTTCCAACGGCGCCAAATTCTTGACCTTGATTTGCTAGTGATATACCGTTCAATACAGATACTGGATAATTTGAATAGGATTTGTAAAATGCCTCAGCTGTGATTCGCAATCCTTCGTTTGGAAGCCATTGAGTTCCGAGCACGTAGTGGTCTGATTGGATATATTTCATTGTTCTGTTCACCGATGTGTTGGATGCATTTCTATATCCAAGGTTTGTGTAAGTAGGAATCTTGTAGTAGCTTCCAATGGAGGCGGTCACATCAACGCGTTTCGCAATTCTATATGCAAGCGATAGGCGAGGACTCAACGTATTTAATGGATTGTTTCCGGCGTCTGTGAATGAATTCATGTCCGTTCTAACTCCTGCTGAGACTAGCAACTTGTCATTCAAGAAGTTCTTCGATACTTGTCCAAATGCTCCGTATTTGAAAAACTCAATGCGGGAATCTTGTTCGACAGTAATCTCTGGTGAGATTTGATTTCCTAGGGTATCGAATTGTGCACTCGTTAATCTGTTGTAGAGATCAAAGTTGTACTTCACATACTGAGCCATGATTCCGAAAGAATATTTCCAACCGTTCTTGTATTTATTCAAATCAAACCGAAGTTTATTTTCGATTTCTTGAGATTTAAGTTGGAAGTTTCTGAATTCTTCCTCTCCGTTTCGAGCATCCTCAAATTGATCTAATTGATTATCGAACATGTTTCTGCTAATAGCAAGATTGAAATATCCATCCTTGATTCTTCTTTTCAGTGCTATTCCATTAGTATAGTTCCATTGTGTTATAAAGGGGAGAGATCTGCGTAAGAATTCAGTTTCATCATTATCTTCTCTGGTAGCGGCGAAGTTGAACCTATCTACGGCTCCCAAACCAAGCAGTGTAAGGGTTGTTTTAGAATCTGGGCGAAATGTCGTTTTAAATTGAAAATCAGAAAAATTCGGTCTGATAGGAAGATCTATCAATTGGAATAGAAAGTCGAGATAGGAAGTTCTTGCAGAAAGGAGAAAGTCATTCTTTTCGCCCAAAGGACCTTCAAGAGTAATAACGCTCTCCGTAAAGCTTGCGCGCACGTTACCTGAAACTTTTTCTCTGTTAGCCTGACGCTGTTTGATGACGAAGGTGGAAGCTAGAGCATTATCATAACGTGCATCAAATGCGGAAGATGAGAGCTTAAGGTCTTCTATAAAGGAGACATTCAATATTCCTTGAGCACCACCTGATGATCCTTGTGTTTGGAAGTGATTAAGCACTGGAATCTCAATGCCGTCTAAGTAATAGACGTTCTCATTAGGAGCTCCTCCACGAATTATAATATCGTTACGTTGAGCACCACCACCAGAACCGCCAACACCCGGAAGTGTCTGAACGACCTTTGATACATCAAAATTTCCACCAGGATTTGATTCGATCTCAACAGAAGTAAGTTGCTGAACAGAGAGCGGGGTGATCATGTCCGTTGTTTTTGCAATTTTGTTCTTCTCATAGACTACTTCTACTTCATCAAGTTCCTTGGTTGATGATGATAATTCGAAGTTCACTGTTTCAATATTCCCAGAATTAACAGGGATATTATATTTCTTTTGTTCATCATATCCGATGAGAGTAACTTTTAATGTGTAAGTACCAACGGGTAAATTAATTACATAATTACCATCGAAATCAGTCTTTGCCCCATACTCTGTTCCTTCCGCAAACACTTTAGCTAAAGGCAATGGTTCTTCGGTGTTAATATTTTTAATATTACCTTGGATTGTTCCAGTGTTCTGGGCAAAACCTTCTGTTCGAAAGGTCATCGTGAGTAGAACCAAGATTATTATTGGTAAAAACAAGGGTTTCTGCATTGCTACTATTGTTTAACGAATATCAAATAAAGCTAAACAAAATTTACAGTAAAATGTAAATATTGTCTAAAAATGTTCTTCCGAATTGATTGGAGGATTTAAAATTTCCTTATTACATTTAGTGTATGGAAAACAACAAAGAAAATCAGATAAATATTGAACTAACGGATGAGATTGCGGAAGGAGCATACTCAAATCTTGCTATGATCACTCATTCTAACACAGAGTTTATAGCAGACTTTATTCAATTAATGCCAGGAACTCCCAAGGGTAAAGTGCGTTCACGAGTAATTATGGCACCTCAAAATGCAAAAAGATTGATGCTTGCCTTGAAAGAGAATATTTCCAAGTATGAGCAATCTTTTGGCGTCATTGATGAGGGAGGTGCACCGCAAATACCACCAATGAACTTTGGGACACCAACTGCAAAAGCTTAACGAAAATCCATAATCTTTCTCCAGGCCTTTACATTTCCACAATGGTCTCTTACTTCAAAGGTTACTTCTTGTTCTCCGAGGTACTCAAGATTTTTTGCAGTAACCATGCTTGTTTTGTTCTCATATTCTAGTGGAACCCAATCATCACCTACAGTTAACCAATACGACTCTATTCCAGATTCGCTATCATGAATGGACCAACGAATTGTACCTCGTCTCACAATAGAAGAGGAGTACTGAGCTACTACTCTCGGGGGAACTGAATCTTTCAAAATCTTGTAATCGCCAAAGTATTTTATTTCACATGATGTGATCGGTCCTCGTTCTTCAAACATTATCTTTCTGATTCTTCCTCGACTAATTATTTGCAAGTATTCATTATTCTCCACACTTCGTTTCAATTCTAGCTTGTAAGGTGAGTGAACAGGTGTAGATGGGTTTCCTATTCTATGATCGATAATTGATCTGTCTATCTCAAGAGGTTCATAGACAGTGCCTTTCTCAAAGGTTAATCGTATTCCTGGTTTTATAAGTGTTAGGGGTTTAGAGGGATAAATTGCATCTAGTGAAGTCATCACTGCATCCTTTGTGTTCATTGGACCTTGATCAATGATAATATTAAATTCCAATGTAGATCGATTACCTTTAACGTCCTGAGCTATGTATTTAATTTTTAGAGAGTCTCCAGGTTTTACTTTTAAGACTCCATTTTTTTCTACGTCATAAATTGGTAAGTCATTCTCAGCAGTTCTGAAATATTTATGAAAATTAAATTTATTTTGATGGAACTCTTCGAAGTCTTTATAGCAGTTAATATAGCGTGTAGACTCAAAAGGCACAGTATCGATGGAGCTCGCAAAATGGAGTTTATCATTAACGAAAATTTCACCTTTAAAAAGCCCACATGGGTTATTTGCACTATCTAATTTGTCAATCACATCAAAAGCAAAACCAATTCCACCTGAATTTGAGCAAAAGTCGGAGGGAAGTCTTATTTCCTTCTTACATGAAAAGGTTTGTCCCGATCGATGCACAGAATATTCCCGTGTCTTGTTATATCGATACGCTTCTTTCGATAAGGCATAAATTTTCAAGCGTTTTATCTCGGGTTGAACATGATCCGAAATATCAAAACCGTAAAGGAGAGGGTTAATGGCTGCATCGGTTTTTGTATCCCGAAGCTCGAAGTGTAAATGAGGAGCGGTACTTGCACCCGTATTACCGGATATAGCAATTATCTCCCCGCGATTAACCTTTATTTCAGAAGGTTCTAACTCTAGATCAACCTCATTATTACGTAGCTCCATGCGCTTCAGATCGATAATAGAGTCAATTCGTTTTGAAAAGCTTTGACAGTGAGCGTATACGCTAGTAACACCATTTGGGTGTGCGATGTGGATTACTCGTCCGTAACCATATGGAGAAACAACTGCACGCTTGACATATCCGTTATCAATAGCATACATGTTGTATCCAGTTTTTCCATTCGTTTTGAAATCAACACCCATGTGAAAATGATTTGTACGAAGCTCTCCAAAATTAGCTGCAAGGACAAGAGGTATATCTAAAGGTGGATGATAATTCGGTAAATTCTGACTAAGCAAATTAAAACTAAAAATTGTCAAAAAAATAATGGAATTAACGATAGATTTCATTTGCTAAAAATAGAA
Source organism: Crocinitomicaceae bacterium (assembly GCA_023254905.1). GTDB lineage: Bacteria > Bacteroidota > Bacteroidia > Flavobacteriales_D > Crocinitomicaceae > UBA4466. Next base: position 9,235 of record JALRKF010000127.1, read on the forward strand.
GTTTGAAAAATATGTTTGACAAACGATATTAAAATACTTGCTCGTATCGTAATCTATATTAATTTTGTAAGAAAGATGTTCTATGTCTGATCGCGTTTCACAATTGATTGATTCAATCAAGTTTAAAGCTCTTGAACTTCATCAAGAACTCCAGAGTGAGCGCATAAAAAGTAATCATCTCGAAGAGGAATTGATGAAAATCAAAAGTGAAATAAATGCAAAATCTGCAGAAATTGAACTTTCCCAAAAGAAGATTACCGAGTTAGGTGATCAGATTAAAACACTAAGTGAACAAAAGGTGGATCTTTCTTCAGTAAATGACATTTCTGATGAACAGATCGACGAATTGGTAAAAGAAATAGAATTCTGCATTGCGCAGCTCAATCAATAGACATGGCTAAAGTATCCTTAAAGATTGTTGTGGCCGGACGTACATACCCACTCTCAGTAGAAGAGAATGAGGTTGAAAAAGTACAGTCAGCGGCGGCGAACATTAATAAGGCTATACAGGCGCTTCAAGAGAATTATGCTGTAAAAGACATGCGTGATCTTCTTGCAATGTCGGCACTTCAACTTGCTACAAAGTCGAATAGTCATAAAGATATAACTGAGGATAGATCGATAGAAATCAATGCTATTGAGGAACAGTTAAGATCTCTGGATGACGAGCTGAGTGCTTTATCTTAATCTATTTCTTAGCAATCCTTTTGTAGTTGTTTTACTATAAATTAAAAGGGTATGGAAATAATAATAGGTGGTGTTGGTCTAGCAGCCGGTATACTGATTGCGTTTTTGGTGCAAAGTATCTTACTGAAGAATCGCAAAGACAAGATCATAGATGAGGCTGAGAAAGAAGGCGAAAATCTTAAAAAAGATAAAATTCTCCAAGCAAAAGAGAAGTTCTTAAAGCTCAAGACGGAGCATGAAACAACGATAAAAGATCGTGAAAGAAAATTGCAATCTATAGAGGATAGGGCTAAGAATAAGGAAAAGTCTCTCAATCAAAAAATCGAATCTATGAATCGTAAGGAGAAGCAGATAGACTCCGAACGAGATGGGCTTAAACAGAAATTAGATGCTCTGGAATTGAAGCACCAAGAAATGGATAAAATGCACCAGAAAACGGTTTCAGAACTATCAAAGGTAAGCGGAATGTCTGTGGAGGATGCTAAGAATAGCTTGATGGAATCGCTGAAAGATGAAGCACGTACTAGCGCAATGGCACACATTAACGAAATTGTAGAAGAAGCAAAACTTAATGCGAACAAAGAAGCCAAAAAAATAGTCATTCAGACAATACAACGGGTTGCTACGGAACAAGCAATCGAAAACTCGGTATCCGTTTTCAATATTGAATCGGATGAAGTAAAAGGTAGAATCATAGGACGTGAAGGCCGTAATATTCGAGCTTTGGAGGCAGCAACAGGAGTAGAAATTATTGTAGACGATACTCCCGAAGCAATTATTCTTTCATGCTTCGATTCCGTGAGAAGGGAGATTGCCCGACTGGCAATACACCAGCTTGTCTCTGACGGAAGAATTCATCCTGCGAGAATCGAGGAAGTTGTTGCGAAGACAAGAAAGCAGCTGGATGAAGAAATAGCGGAAACAGGAAGAAGAACTTGTATCGATCTTGGCATCCATGGATTACATCCTGAATTGACTCGAATGGTAGGTAGAATGAAATACAGATCTTCTTATGGTCAAAACTTACTGCAGCACTCTCGAGAGGTCGCAAACCTTTGTGCAATTATGGCAAGTGAGCTAGGATTGAATGTGAAGTTAGCGAAACGTGCTGGACTTTTACACGATATTGGTAAGGTGCCAGATGAGGAGCCTGAATTGCCACATGCTATTCTTGGTATGAAGTTAGCTGAGAAATATGGAGAGAAACCAGATGTATGCAATGCAATCGGTGCCCACCACGATGAAATAGAGATGACTACATTGATCTCACCTATTATTCAGGTATGCGATGCCGTCAGTGGTGCAAGACCAGGTGCAAGACGTGAGATAGTTGAATCATACATTAAGCGTATTAAAGAATTAGAAGGTTTGGCATTGGCATATGATGGCGTGGGCAGTGCATACGCAATACAGGCTGGTCGAGAGCTTCGAGTTCTTGTAGAAAGTGAAAAAGTTTCTGATAAACAAGCTGACGAGCTCTCATTTAATATCTCTCAGAAAATCCAGACTGAAATGACTTATCCTGGGCAGGTGAAAGTTACAGTAATCCGTGAGAAGAGAGCTGTAAATTACGCGAAGTAGTGAAGTTACAGAGAGCCATAGAAAAGCTGAGAACAAAACGTGTGTTGGTCACAGGTGGCGCGGGCTTCATTGGCTCTAATTTATCTAAGAGATTATTATCTGAGGGTGTTCATGTTGTAGTGCTTGATAATCTTTCGACAGGAAAGCAAGAGAATATAACGCCCTTAATGAAGTATGACAATTTTACATTTATCGAGGGAGATATTACCGACACGAATGCATGTTATCAGGCAGTGAAGGGAGTGGATGCCATAAGTCATCAGGCTGCATTAGGTTCAGTTCCAAGGTCGATCGAGTTTCCTCATAATACGCACAGGGTTAATGCAACGGGTTATCTCAACATGTTACATACAACCAAAGAATCATCAGTGAAACGTTTTGTTTATGCTTCGAGCTCTTCCGTTTACGGAGACAGTAATATCACTCCTAAAAAAAATGGATCCGAAGGAAAATTGTTGAGTCCTTATGCGGTAACGAAGCAACTTAATGAAATGTATGCCAATGTTTATAATACCCTGCATAATGTTGAGACAATAGGATTACGCTACTTCAATGTATTTGGTCCGAATCAGGATCCTGACGGAGTTTACGCAGCTGCGATACCAAAATTTTTAGATAAGATGATCTCCGGAGATATTGTAACAATACACGGTGATGGAGAACAAACAAGAGACTTTACGTTTGTTGACAACGCGGTTAATGCTAACATATTGGCATTAGCAACGGAGAATGAGGAGGCGTTTGGGAAAGTATATAACGTTGCATGTGGACAATTTTTGTCCCTGGGGTCTGCCAAAAGAACCTCGTGGCCCTCGGGCCCGTACTGAACATGGGTCGCAGTGTGCCACCGTGGCGAACACGTGTTGAAGATGAATTGAGTCGCCTCCACGCCTACAGGCGGGCGCTTTCAACCGTTGA
>JALRKF010000097.1 GCA_023254905.1 Crocinitomicaceae bacterium
CCATTGATCTCAATGAGGTAATGTTCAATGTTACCCAACTCGCTGCTTTCCTTCTCGCTCAAATCATCTTTGTGCATAAGATCTATATAGCGCGGAAGAATCTGACCGAGGATTGCATTGAACTGATCAAGCTCTCGATTAAGTAGTTCTTTATTTTTTTCAAACTCCATTCTGTCACTCAATTTATAAAATTTGGTAATGTAATACCTAATACTTTACATTTATTTCTATTTATCTTCATAAAATGGCGGGCATTTATATCCACATACCATTTTGTAGAAAGAAATGTACATACTGTGATTTTCACTTCAGCACCACTTTTGAGAGTTATCGCAAAAGGATGATTTCTTCGATTATCGAGGAAGTGCATTCTCGGGCCATTGAATTAACAGATGAAAGAATTAAAACCGTCTATTTTGGAGGGGGTACGCCAAGCATATTAAATGCACTTGAACTTCATCAGATTTTAAATACAATTCGTAATAATTACAAGATCGATGAAAATGTAGAGATCACACTGGAAGCGAATCCTGATGACATTAATTCAGACATTCTTAATACATGGAGACAGCAGGGAATTAACAGATTAAGTATTGGTGTTCAATCTTTCCGACCTAATGATTTGGAATGGATGAATCGTTCTCATACAGCTGAACAATCTGTGAATGCTGTAAAACTAGCACAAGAGCAGGGATTTCATAACATAACGATAGACCTCATTTACGGCCTCCCAAATATGTCTATAAAGGAATGGGAAGCACAACTCGATCAAGCAATTATATTAAATATACCGCATATCTCTGCCTATTGTTTAACGGTGGAACCAAACACGGAGTTAGCGCATTTGACAAAATCAGGGAAGATCGTGACACCAGGTGATCATATTCAGTCTGAGGAGTTTTTAATGCTTCGGAGAAAATTGCTTGAAGCGGGGTTCGTTCAGTATGAGGTGTCAAATTTCGGAAAAGAAGGATTCCAATCTCAGCATAATTCAGCCTACTGGAAAAATGAAAAATACTTGGGTATTGGACCTTCTGCACACTCTTTTGATGGAGTTTCGAGAAGGTGGAATGTGAGCAATAATCAACGATATATGTCGACGATAGAGACTAATGGCGACTATTTCTATTTAGAAATACTGCGTCCGATCGATAAGTTCAATGAGTTGCTTTTAACAGGACTGAGAACTATCTATGGAGTAGATAAAACAACGTTATTGAAGGAAGTGACCCCACCGACCTCCTTCGAAGAACAGATAAACAAATACAAGTTGAAAGGTTGGCTCGTCGAGGAGCACCAAAAATATCTACTTACTACTGATGGTTTGTTATTTGCTGACCGTATAGCTTCAGAACTTTTCCTAGTTGAAGATTGATCGTTTCTATCTCGATAAACCTTATTTTTGCAGTCGTGCTAGGCTACCTTGAACATATTCGTTTGAAAATCTGTATCGGGATTCTTTTCCTATTGATCACCTCCGTTTCGTTTACCCAAACAGAAATTAAAGGGAAGGTCGTTGATGCCGATTCAGAACAGCCATTAGAATTTGTTTCAGTGCTAATGAGAGGTATAGTAGACGATTCACCTTTTAGTGGGGGCATGACCGAGGCGGATGGAACATTCTCGGTTTCAACGGATTCATCTTTGTTCAACATTGAGGTTCGTTTTATGGGGTTCAACAGCGTGTTTTTTGATTCTTTGATAGCAAATGTCTCATCGATTGATCTAGGAACGATCAAGCTTGACTTGATCGATAAGTCGTTGGATGAAGTAACCGTAATCGCTGAGAAATCGACAACTCAATTCAGATTGGATAAACGTGTTTTCAACGTCGGAAAGGATATTAGTACTTCAGGCGCCAGTGCTCTGGAAGTTTTAAATCATGTACCGTCAGTAACTGTAAGTATGGAAGGACTTGTAGCACTGCGCGGGAGTCAGGGGGTTCAAATTCTAATCAACGGTAAACCATCTGTGATGTCCGATGATCCGTCAAAAGTACTGGGAACGATCACAGCCGATATGATCGACAGAATAGAAGTCATCACCAATCCCTCGGCGAAGTATGAATCCGAAGGAACTTCGGGTATCATCAACGTTATCCTTAAGAAGGATGAGAAAGAAGGTCTTAATGGTTCCATTTCACTCAATACAGGGATTCCGGATAATCATAGTATCGGTATCAGCTTAAATAGGCGCACAGAGAAGTTTAATCTATTCACACAAATGGGTGCTGGCTATAGGAGTCTACCGAGATACCTGTCAGCCATCAATAGAGACAAGATCACAGGTGAGGAGATCCAAAGTGAAGGGATCAATTACCGAAATGAGCAGTTTTACAATATTACGTTAGGGACGGACTATCACATTGATGAACGAAATGTCATCACGCTTTCCGGAAACTTCGCTTATGAGATCGAGCAGCAACCTTCTGAAACTCAATTTGAACAGTCGTTAAATGGGGGAGCCCCACACAGTGTATGGACACGAAAGGAAGAAACGTCCGCTAGGAATCCAAAGTATCAGTACGATCTGAAGTATAAAAGAGAATTCAAAGATACTTCGGAACACACATTTTCATTCAGCTCGCAGGGTAGATTTTTTGGTAAGACACAGTCTTCTGAATTCGATAATAGAAGTGCAATCGGACTACTGGATTTTCAGAAACAGCGCACGCGCACAACGTTCAAGCAAGCTGATTACACTTTCAAGTTCGATTACACAAAACCCTTTGCTAAATACTTTATTCTTGAGACAGGGAGTCAGTTCACGATGAATGATGTTGGGAATGATTACGCCGTGGAAGACAGCATCATTGGTTTTTGGGAGATAGATTCAAGCCTTACGAATGATTTCCGTTGGAAACAGAATGTCCTTGGTGTATATACGACCGGTTCATTCGAAAAAAACAAATGGGGAATAAAGCTTGGGTTGCGTGCAGAGAACACCTTGTTGAATACCGAATTGGTTACCACTGGACAGAGGGATGATCAGAATTATACGAATCTTTTTCCAACTTTTCACACAGCGTATAAATTCTCCAAAAACATATCCATGCAATTGGGATATTCGAGAAGGATTCGTCGTCCAAGGTTGTGGGATCTGAATCCCTTCTTCAATATCTCGAATAACTTCAATATTCGAAGAGGAAACCCAGAGCTATTGCCAGAGTTCACGGACTCGTACGAGTTAACGAGTATTTATATTTGGCCCAAGGCGAGTATGAATTTTGGGGTTTATTTCCGCTATACAGCGCAAACAATAGAACGCGTTTCACTATTTGAAAATAACGTGAACACGGTGATGCCTTTGAATATTGGAACAAACGCTACGACAGGAGTTGAATTTAATGCGAAATATTCTCCCACGAAATGGTTGACCGCCAATGGTGATTTCAATTTAAACTATTTCAATAGAAAAGGTCAGTTTGAATCGCAAAACTTTGATTTTACAGGAAATAAGTATCAGTCAAAACTGATGCTGAAGTTTAAAGTTACAAAAGCTGTAGATCTGGAATTAACAGGGAATTATGAATCTGGCTATCTCACGATTCAGGGAACTCGAGACCCAATTGCATATATGGATGCTGGGTTCCGTCTAAAGTTGCTAAAAGGTAAGGGAATCATCAATGTTGGTGTTAGAGACGCATTTGCTTCCCGAATTCAAGTTGACCGCATAGACCAGGACGACTATTACCTTTATTCAAGAAGTACACGTGGGCGATTCTTAACCTTCGGGTTTAGTTACGGATTTGGTAAGGGTGAAGCGATGTCTTATTCTGGCGGCCGCCGATATTAAAAATCGAATCCCTAGGAAACCATTGTTTAAACAATTAACTTTAGCGTTAAACAAAACGGGTTTATGCCAGAGAACTTTTATTCATTCAATGCAACCAGTTTACAAGGTAAAGAAGTAAGCATGGATGCCTACAAAGGGAAAACTGTGTTGGTAGTTAATACGGCAAGTAAATGCGGTTTAACACCCCAGTATGAGGGGTTAGAGGCCATGTACGAAAAGTACAAAGATCAAGGATTAGTGATTCTTGGTTTTCCTTGTAACCAGTTTGGCGGACAGGAACCCGGAGATGAGAAATCCATAGAGGAAGGTTGTTTAGTAAATTATGGGGTAACCTTTCCGATGTTTTCAAAGGTTGAAGTGAACGGAGGCAATGCACATCCAATTTTTAAATACTTGAAAGGAAAACTTGGTGGATGGATAGGGTCAAGTATCAAATGGAATTTCACAAAGTTTTTGATCGATCCGGATGGAAAGCCGGTAAAACGTTTTGCACCAACGACGAAACCTGAAAGTTTAATACCTTACATTGAGAAGTACCTGTAATTAGCTAAGCGACAAAGTAAATTGGAATTAGTAAATTGTTGCATAAAATAATACATGTCAACGATTACTAGAATCAGCTCTAACAACAGATTTTGGGTCATCACAGGATTGCTCGTCTTTTTGATCATTATGACAGTTTACCTTAACGCACAGGGTAGACTATGGTTTTCCGCAAGTGGAGACGTGCTGCTTTGGGTGGGAGACGCGTTCAGCAATGAGAACTCACAACAGCTATTAGATCCATATAGCTTTTCACACTTCCTGCATGGAGTCATTTTCTTTTTTATTCTGAAATATACCTTCCGAAATTTCTCTTTAGAAAGTCGCTTTGTAGCTTCAGTTATGATGGAGGGGTGTTGGGAGATGTTGGAGAACTCAGCAATTATTATTAACAGATACCGTGATGCAACTGCTGCTCTGGGATATAATGGAGATACAATCTACAATTCTTATGGGGATCTTCTTTCTTGCTCAATCGGATTTATCGTTGCACGATACGTTGGGCTCAAATGGAGTATATTACTGTTCATTGCAATCGAATTGATTTGCTTGTTTTGGATAAAAGATAACCTTACCCTGAATGTTATTATGTTGATCTATCCAATAGAAGGCATCAAAGATTGGCAGCTTGGATAAATATGATATTTTCATGATTAGAGCACTTTTGATTTTGATAATATTGATGTCCTTTAAAGGATTTACTCAAAGTTTGGCGTCATACGATCACAATGGTTTACAGCGCTCTTACAATTATTATGTTCCTTCCACATGGAATATTACCCAGCAAGTACCGCTTTTATTTGTTTTACACGGTCTAACACAAACGGGATCTGGAGTAATGGACATCACCGGATTTAATGATATTGCGGAGGAAAACAATTTTATTGTTTGTTATCCAAACGGATTAAATGAGTCGTGGAATGCCAACATGAATATTACATTTTCTAGCGCTGATGATAAAGGCTTCTTGGAGGCGCTAACAGAGTATTTTCAAGTCAATTTTAATACGGACCCAAGTCGACAGTATCTATGTGGATTTTCCACGGGTGGATTTATGTCGCATAAAATGGTTTGTGAATCATCAGAGTGCTATGCTGCAATTGCCACAGTCAGCGGTAATATGAGTGATACAGTATATTCTAATTGTTTACCGCAAGGGTCTCCATCTGTATTGCATATCCATGGAACTGCAGATGCTGTTGTTCCTTACAATGGAGGGCCTTCCACAGGAGTCTCGGTAGATGAAGTAATGACTTTTTGGCAAAATCATCTTACTTGCTCTACCAATCCCGTAATTTCTCCGATGCCGAATCCAAATTTGTTTGATCTCTCAAGTCCAGAGCGTTGGGTCTGGCAGAATTGTGGACAAGATGAATTGGAATTAATTAGGGTTGATGGTGGCGGACATCAATGGCCAGGAATTACAACTTTTGTGGGAGGAGTAGGTACTATTAATATGGATTTCTATTCTCCAGATGAAATATGGGATTTTTTAAGTGATAAAACCTGTCAAGAACTATCAACAAATAAATTATTAAAGAAACAAATAAGGATATCACCGAATCCAGCTTCTGAAATTTTAGCAATATCGGCCGAGTCTGATATTGAAAATGTACAGATTCTTGATTTTAACGGAAGAACACTTCTCAAGTTAAATGGTATCGGTAGGGAACAAATAATATCTCTTGAAAAATTCGATCAAGGAGTTTACATTTTGTTGCTCACCTGCACTGATGGTATTTTCTCTACGAGGATCATAAAGACAAATAATTAAGTATTGGGATTATGAAGCTTTTCGAGAAAAAAATCAAATTGTTAGCATGAGATTGCTACTAAAATTCGCAACCCTTATTGTGCTGATGGGGATTGCATTTTTAAGCCTCAGGCCATCTGTTGAATTGATAGATTTTAATGATAAAGCGGGTCATATTATCGCTTATTTCATATTAATGTTTGTTATGAGTTTGGCATATTGGAATGGAAGAAATGCAATTCTCAATTCATTTCTGGTAAGTTTTTTATATGGTATCATGATGGAGGTAGGGCAGTATTTTGTGCCAGGAAGATCATTTTCTATTATTGATATGTTAGCGAATGGATTCGGTTCACTGCTCGCGGCAGGAATTCTCTTGCTATTTGGAAAGAAGATTATACTTTTATTCAGAATAAAGTAAAACAGTAAATGGAAAAAATCAGAAATTTCATCAATGGAGAGTATGTTGCTCCAAAATCTGGTGAATACATTGATAATTTTGAACCGGCCACTGGAGAGGTCTACTCGCTGACCCCAAATTCCAATGCTGAAGACATTGAAGAAGCCGTGAGCGCAGCTGAAGCCGCTTTCCCGATTTGGTCAAAAATGAGCATCGATGAGCGCAGTGATATTTTGATGAAACTCTCAGCTGGGATCGAAAGACGGATGCATGAGTTTGTTGCTGCCGAATCAAAAGACAACGGCAAGCCATTGAAGCTTGCTGCTCATGTAGATATTCCACGCGCCATTTCTAACTTTCATTTTTTCGCCACTGCGATACAGCATTATGCTTCTGAATCACATTCTATGGAGGGGCTCGGAGTGAATTATACATTGCGTAAACCAATTGGTGTGGTAGGCTGTATTTCTCCATGGAACCTTCCGTTATATCTTTTCTCGTGGAAAATAGCACCTGCATTAGCGGCTGGAAACTGTGTAGTGGCCAAGCCCTCAGAGATCACACCTTATACAGCCTACTTGTTGG
>JALRKF010000115.1 GCA_023254905.1 Crocinitomicaceae bacterium
CGCCAACAACATGTACCTCTGCGCCTGCAGTAACACGGATTATCGCTCCATTATTGTATAGCTCATGGGAATGCTGGCCATTGGCCACAATTGAGCACAAGGCAATTACGAACGAAAAAAAGTATTTTCTCATAGAGTTAGCTGTGAATGCAACGCCCGTAGTTCTCAATTAGCGTAACTCAGTTTAACAAAAAGTAATCCAAAATACTTAAATCATTGAAAAACAGAATGTTAAGTGTTGCTTTGAAGTTGAGCTCTTTCCAATTTTGGGAGTGTATTCCTAAAAATAGTTCCGCTTTAGGTTAGACCCGGACGCAAGATGTATATTGTAACGTCTAGCTAGGGTTTTGAACCTGAGCCCTTCAACTTCTTGAAAAGAGAGATAAACAAAACGATCAATAAAAAAACCCAGGGTGTTCCGTGTAAAATAAGGTCAAGCCAATCCATCAGCTTCATGCCATTTGCTCCGCCAGCAACCCATCTCAGCTTCCCCCAAATATGCGGTTCTGGATAGATAGGCGCAAGGCCAAATGTGAATGCAGCGACAGCGGCTACTACCAGATATTTTTTCATTTTTTCCTCTTAAAAGCCTCTAGCTGCTGATCAATAAAGCCCTCAGGATAGCTCTCGATATCTTCAAACCCCAGAGCAATATCTCGTCCACTCGCAGGGATATAATTTGTATTGAATAAATAATCCCAAACACTGAGACTAATGGCAAAATTTGCTCCTTTCGAATATGCGTCTGGTAACTCTTTAGCATGGTGCCAAATGTGCATTTTGGGGTTGTTCAACAAGTACTTGAAAATACCATAATCCCAGCCCAAATTGGCATGATTCAAATGCCCGATCAAAATCGTGATCGAGTGCACAATAAAGGCATTTTCGATATTCTCTAAATTCAAGACGTACGCAATGGTGAGGTACAGTACTGTCTTGTAAAAAACCGATTCCATAAAGTGATAGCGCAAGTGAGCCGCAAAACCCATCTCCGTAACAGAATGGTGTAACCTGTGGAATCGCCACATCCAAGGAATACGATGTAAAGCATTGTGTACGAGCCACTGCACTAGGTCTGCAACAACAAAAAAGAAGAGTAACTGTGCCCAAACAGGCAGAAAAGTCATATCCAGTAAATGATCCGCGGGTAAACCAGCTGCTGTTATGATCTTACCAAAGAGGTCTGCAGTAGTATTAGATAGAGCAATGAAAATAAAAAGGTTGAAAAGGAAAAAATTAAAGAACATATAAAAGGCATCTTGCCAAAATTGCTTTCGGATCGGCTTCTGCTCCTTTCTCCAGGGAAAAAGTAGCTCCAATATCCAGACACCCAAAGAGATTCCAATCAACAACGTGAAGTAGTTATCCGGAGCAAAAGGATTTGACAGGATATACCAAAGGTAATTTGCATAACCGTAATAAGAATCTACCAATATTTGCCAGAGCCAATCCATTAATCTAAATATTTCAACATTTTAGTCCAAGGACCTCCATTATAGGCCTCTACTCCAGCTGCTTTCAGCTGTGCTTTTGCCGCTCCAGATCGCATACCTGAGGCACAAACACATATAACAGGAACTTCCAGGCTTTTTATTTGTTTAATTTTTCCCGGAATAGCAGCCAATGGGATATTCTCAGATCCCGGTGCTGCTCCTCCTTTAAATTCTCCAGGATTTCGCACGTCAATAATAACGGCACCATTCGCCATCAATTGCTTAAAATCCGTTTTCTTAAAAAGTTTTCCAAACATGTTTTTCAAATTTAAGAGAAACCATCCGTAAAAACGAACATCATTTCTATAGGTTTGCGTTCTGCTTCAAATATACCCTGTAAGCTAATAGAAAGGGAAACCCTAAAGTAAATATGAATGCCATTGCGTAACCCTTCCCAGTGAGATAAAAATCCTTAATATACTCCATGTCCTCCTGGTCATAACCCAAGCCAATGAAGTAGGATAAACTAAGCGGACGTTCGTGTACGATCTCCTGCATACCTCTTTGCTCAATGATTATTCCATCAAATAAATTGATCGGAAAAAGAAAAAAGATCCCGGTCAACAACAATGTCAATCCAAGGAATAAGATCAATGGTTTTTTTAACCTCACACTCATCTTGCGAAGTTACATCAAATGATTGTCATGAAGGTTAAACAATCTTTATCAAAGAAGTTCGTTATTTTAGTCTTGAATGAATCTTTACTCGAACAAACAAAAATGGAAAATTGCCTTGCTGGTGATTGCACTACTTATGGTAGGTGTCTCACTTTTTGTATCTAATTCGATAGTAACAAAGGTTGGAGAGAGAGAGAGGGAACGTGCAAAACAATGGGCAGATGCTATCAAGAAAAAGATAGAGCTGGTAAGGCTTACCAATAACACCTTCGATAAACTTCGCGACAATGAACGTAGTAAAATGCGGCTTTGGGTAGATGCAACACTTGAAGTTTCATCCGGAGCGCCATTGGACTCGCCTCTCGATAATATTGCTGTGCAGATCGTTAGCGAAAACAATGAGATCCCAGTGATACTTTTGGATAATTTTGGAGGTGTATCAGGAAGAAATCTTGGCTTCGATACCTCGGATCTCAGACCGATGTATCCAAATTACACGAAACGTCAGCTACTCGATGTATACAAAGATTCTGTATTGCATTTATCCGATGTATGGAAGAAAAAGAACGATGCAATTGGACCGATTGAAGTATATGAGGGTATTGAAAATACTTTTGTTTATAATGACAGCTGGGAGATCGTGCGTTTGGAAAAAGAGCGTGATTCTTTAATAGAGGCTTTTAACAAAGACCTTATCAATAACAAGGCCCTGGTTCCTGTGCTTCTTTTGGATGAAAAGACCGAAGAAATTATTGGTACGAACATGGGAAAAACTGTGTTCGAGAAAAAAGAGATTGAGGAAATACTTGGTGACCTTGCCGCCGCGAATGATCCGATCGAGGTTGATTTCAACAATGATCAAAAAAGTATTCTTTATTTTGATGATAGCCCTGAATTGAAACAGTTACAGTTCTTTCCGTACATACAGTTTCTTGTTATCGGACTTTTCGCTCTTATCGGCTATCTCATCTTTAGTACCTTCAGGAAAGCTGAGCAGAATCAAGTTTGGGCCGGGATGGCCAAAGAGACAGCGCATCAGCTTGGGACACCACTTTCTTCGTTGATGGCATGGGTGCAATTACTGGAGGCTCAGGGTGTGGACAAAATGACCACAGAGGAAATGCAAAAGGACATTGATAGGTTACATAAGGTAACCGATAGATTCTCTAAGATCGGTTCAGGCACCCTACTGGAGGAAACGAATATTAGCGAAACCATTCAAAATGTGACCAACTATCTGCGCCCGCGGATTTCAGATAAGGTTAATGTGCACATATCCGCTGAAGGAAGTTTCAAAGCGAAACATAACGCATCGTTGATCGAGTGGGTGATCGAGAATATTTGTAAAAACGCAGTAGATGCTATGGAGGGAGAAGGCGATCTTCTTATTTCGTTAAAGGACCTAACTACAGAAGTGCATATCGATATTAAAGATACCGGCAAAGGAATTCCTCCCCATCAGTTCAAAACGATCTTTCGACCGGGATTCTCAACCAGAAAAAGAGGTTGGGGACTTGGGCTTTCTCTTGTCAATCGAATTGTGAAAGAATACCACAACGGGCGCGTTTTTGTTTTAGAATCGGAAGTGGGTTCAGGAGCTACTTTCCGAATTATCCTTCCCAAATAATCGCGGATATTTCAACTCCATTTTAAACCGATTTTTTCGCTGTAGGAGCATCGGGTAGACATTGAATATTACGGACCAGATAGTAAGCCAAATGAAATGAGCGGACATTCCATCAACGAGATAAATTAGCTGAGGAATCAATGTGGCTAAAAGAGAAAACCAATGAGAGGTTTCAGACTGTTTTGTCTCTTCATGAAAGATTCTGAAATAATCCTCCCCCCTATTTTTTAAGTATACACGATTATTTAATCGTCGAAAAAAAGAATTTACCAATACTTGCCGAAAGAGATCAACACCTATCCACTTGAAATATGCAGGGGTTTCAAAGGGAAGAACCTGGTAAAATATTTTTGGGAATCGAACATATTTAAATGTTTGAAAAAATAGAAATCCGACCAACATCAGATTCCAACATTGTAAAAATGTCAAGACAGCAGCAGAGAGTACAGAAGGGTCCTCTTGATTTAAAGTGAATGAAAAGAGCCAATATTCAATAATGAATACTGCGGTGTATAAGAGTAATAATAGGACGATCTTTACCCCGAATGGCAAATTCTTGAACATACCTAAATATATCTAAATATTCTGCAAATCAACTTGACGCATCGCAACGAAAGATTTCACAATCTTCTCTCCTATCACTTTGCCCGACTCGTTTCTTACCTCTACATGGATCAAGTAAACACCGGAAGCAACTGGAATACCAGCATGATTGGTAAGGAGCCAGTCCAGATAAGTTTGTGGGCTGTCTTTTTGGAATTGCTTAATTAGCTTCCCGCGAGAATCGTAAATAGTAATGGTACAGTGTTCTGGTAGATTGGTAATCTTCACACGGGAATCCAACCTATTCTTTTCATACTCTGAGTAAGCGTTGTATGGATTCGGTACTACATTGATCAGATCTATTGCCTCCGCCAGTCGATCCTGTGAATTGATATCCGTTCCTACATCTTCCATGCTCCAGGAATACATTGGTTGTGTGTTGTTTTCTCCTGATCCCAAATAGTTTTTGTATTCTTTGCTAACGCGAAGACGTATTTTTACATCCGTGGAAAAATGATCTTGCTCTGGAGTTAACAATGGATGCATGATCCATGAAATACTCGAATAAAAATCACGCTTCACAACGCTGTTATTTGCCTCAACTTGCAGCATATCTTGATAAACTTGATTCGTACTTAAATCTTCGCCTTCCCATGGATAGTATGGTTTGTAATCATGCGATAGGGGATATCCATTTATCGATTTATTGTTATAACTAAAAATGTAAACTGGCTGCAATCCCCCCATTACTGGATTCCCTGAATTATCGACCAAACGCTCGGATGGATTCCAGATCATATCCGCACCATTATCCGATGATAAATAGGAGTTCTCTCCAAACGCCATGTATAAACGAACTCCAGACTCTAAGTCAATTGCATAACCCGGGAACCATCCCATTCCGGTCGTTCCGTCATTCAACGAGCTTCCATTTTTATCTACACTTGAGCTTTTTCGCATTGAGCCGGGCTGAGCTCCTCCTTGGTTCAAAGAAGCATCTCTCCCTAATTCGATAACGGGGCAGCGAGTCCATTTGGATCTATCGGATGTTATTACAATATCAACACTCGGTAAATAAGAAATGGAGGCACGTTTTTTTGCGGTTGTAACCGTAGGGTAATTATAGTATGCCATTGGCATGTAAGATTCCTCATAACCCACCACTCGGTGCGGTGCTATTCCGCCACTCAAAATATTATCCCATTTTCGGTTTGGATCTGCGCCTATTTGATCTGGATATGCACAAGGATTCAGGTAGTCTCTGTATTGAGGGCTCGCTGGGTCAAGACAATCGGAAGATCCATCGCTATCATCCGTATCTGGAAAATAATCTCCTGAGCGAATCCAGTTCGTTGGGAAAAATGCATTATTATCTCGCACAAATGATAACCACGGCTTCGAGCTATCTGCAAATTCAATTGTTGCTTCCAGCCATTCCGTAATTCTATCCTGCGGTGTGCCCGAGACTATGCCTTCAGGGAGCTCGTATTTTTTTTGATGGATCTGCACTGAAACACCCCACTCTGGAATAAGCTGCTCATTATCTATATTGATAGTATACTCTGATCTTACCGAGTCAATTAATGCTCCATTCTTGCTCTCGAATCTATAAATTATCCACGATGCAGTATCTGCTGAGTTATAGCTTGTAACCGGAGTGTAATCTCTGAACTTTATTTCGAAATACCCTTTTGCCACATTCAGTGGATCGATCACCTTTACGTTTATCGGACCTGCTCCGTAATCGTATACAGGATTATCCACTTTTCCAGTAGTAATCACTTGATCCATCGTTTCATTCGTGAATTCAAGTACTCGCCCGCCGTTACCGTAGCCATCAATTCTAGTAATCTGTGGTGTTGATCCGTATTCAATATTCTGACC
The DNA here is from genome assembly GCA_023254905.1 of Crocinitomicaceae bacterium. Taxonomy (GTDB): domain Bacteria; phylum Bacteroidota; class Bacteroidia; order Flavobacteriales_D; family Crocinitomicaceae; genus UBA4466. The sequence goes on from JALRKF010000115.1 coordinate 6,166, forward strand.
TGTACCATCTGCTTCCGGCATCGGGTTATGTGGGATCCCTTCCATCACTTTGACCTCACCAATTGCAGCTTTTCTGCTTGCAATGTAGGGCCTCTGCTGCCCATCTAACAACGATGGATCATTCGGATCATAATCCTTGTAGTTGTTATATGCGTAAGAAATCGCCATGTAATAATAGCGTTTGAAATTGACTAGCTTTTTATCTCCCTGCGCGAACAGATCATCTGTCACTCTGAAGCTATGTCTCAACCCTTCGTCTGCCCCGTCTACTTTCTCTACCGGAATACTCGCCCCTAATCCTTCTTCGAATTCAAAATTGATGATACGACCGATTCCATCCTTCTTATCACATTGCGCAACAAGACGGGCTTTTGTTGGATCTTCCAGATCTGATAGGGCAACATCATTATCTGCTAGCTGGAATATTTGATACCCTTGAAAACGATAGTTTTTGTCTGCTGCCGAATCCGCAACAATGAATGGATCAAACTCGATGTAATCCTCATTTGCATTGGTTGAACCTTGCGGGTTTGAGATCGTTAATATCAATTCATTTTCCAATTCTTGGATCTTAAGATCTGGTGCGGGAGGCCCATCCAATACTCGGAAACAGTTTTCGAAAAGTGCCTGTGCTTTATCATCTGCCCTACGCAATGTCTCAACAGATGCAAACGGATCTCCTCCTTGTGCTCTTGCCCAAACAACTCCCACTGTAATGTTATTTACAGCTCCAGGTGTCAAAACAAAGGGCCCTGCAGATTGTACGAATCGTCTGTCATTTGGCGGATTCCCAGCAGTCTGCTCTGTCCAAGGCGCTTGTGGAAGACCATCAGTTCCCCAACCCAGAGGGTCTGTATCTCCGGGAAACATGAAATCTGCTGGAGTGTTTGGATCACATTGCGGATCGGACAAATGTCCTGATCCTCCGTAATGGAATTGGGACCCATCCTTCCAGAATCCTCTCAAGTAATTGTAATAATCTGTTGCGCCAATAGGGTCTGTTTGGCTTGGGTCTGCTCCATTCGTTGTATTCGAATAGTAAAGAAAGCGGCGCATCCCGAAACGTTCATTATCAATGATCCCGTCTCCAAATCCAATTCCGTTCAAGGCTTCTCCCGGGCCAATTCCATAAGCGTTGTCAATACCATCGTTATCCTGGTATGGGCCTTCGAAAAAGTCGACTCCTACGGCTGGAGGATTATAACCATACCCCAGAAAACCTGTATTATCTCCATCGTAATTATCTCCATTGTAATAATAAGCCAATCCTCTATTGACATCACATCCAACGTAATCGTCAAAAGGATCTCCCAGCGCACCATCGGTGAAGAATCCAAAATACGTATTGTAGAGCGTTTGCGTTCCTCTGTTGATCAGCTCATAATTATAGAATGTCATATTATTCACTGCGTCGTTAGAAGCGAAAGCAAAAGCCTGTGCTCTGATCTCCATTCCAATCGGTTCCGCACCTGTTTCGGTGTGAATGTTTCCTTTATCATTCATGATCCACCAATAGTTCAAGTCTCCATAAAGTGATACTGTCCTATCGACACTACACTCCTTCGTTTTGTTGAAATCATGCCATGGATAATCACCATCCTCCCAGTTGTAATCTCCGTCTTCATTTCTGTCATAAAATGGTGCCAGATAATAATCCTGCCCGGCAGAAACATCTCCGTGCGCTGGCCATTCTTTTATAATCAACGGAATCTCATAATTCGGGAAATTTTCAGCTTGCGTATTCGTCCCGTTCTGCTGGTCCATCTCTCCCGCGCTATACCAGGCATCAAACTGTCTGATCTCATCCTGCAATGTGATATAATGCCTATCGTAAGCCTCGCATGTATTCGAGTTAATCTCTGCAGCACCCTGAGTTAGAGGACCTGTCCAATAATCTTGTCCATTTCTATAACGCAATGCCGCTAGCTTAAGCTGATCGTTAACATCTACCCCCCCTAGCCATAGTGCTGAAGTGAAAAGACACATAATGCCTGAATTCTTAGGGACCTCATACTGACAATAATTTTGATTTGGGACCTGCCAAAGATTTCCAGCAGTATGTACCATCATGCGCACGTTGTTCAGTTCCATTGTTGTTGTTGTCGTTGGTGGTGAGCATCCTGCCGACTTTGCAAGTAATTGCTCGGGCACATCTTTACCTGCGTACGGCTGTGCAAGAGCCAGGCCTGCTAACATCCAAGTAAATACAACGAGTGCGCTTTTCATAGTGTAATAATTACTAGTGCAATTTACTGAATATATGATAATCTGTTGGAAGGATATTAAGTATCATTGAAGTGAATTATACATCTCTATCTGAGCTTAGATACAAATCGCACAAGCAGCTCCGTGATGTCTTCGTATTCACTAAAGCTTAATTCCTCATAGGTGTCGAATACATCATGATAATGCTTGTTTGGACCCATAGTGTAGATAAAAAAGGCGGGTACGTTTCTGTTGGTGAACCAATAATGATCGGAATTTGCTGCAGGGCCTCGTGGTTTTACCACTGTCAATAGATCATACTTTGCATTGAGCTTTTGAAGTTTCTTAAACTCTTTTTTGTGCAGTGTGGCATTTACAGCGGTAATTCCTTCTTCACCACTGCCCATGATGTCGAGATTCACCAAAAACCGGATGTCCTTTAATGGAAAAAAAGGATGCTCTACGTAATACTTTGAACCAAGTAAGCCCGCTTCCTCACCTGCAAATGCAATAAAGAGGGTGTTGTATTTCGGAGGGTTTGCCATGAAATACTTCGCCATTGAAATGAGCATTGCGGTGCCGCTCGCATTATCGTTTGCTCCGGGAAAATAATTGTCTTCCCCGAATCTTCCGAGATGATCATAGTGTGCTGAGAATACAATTGTTTTCTTACATTTTTTCTTTCCAGGAATCCTTGCAATTACGTTCTGTGATGGATACCCTTTAAACTGGTATGCATCCAATTGTAATTTAAAACGTGACTCGGATCGATACACTGAATCCTGTATTTCGACCAAAGGAAATTGTGCCTGGTCCGCAGCAACAGACCACGTGGACTTTTCGTTGACGCGCTTAACCACCGGAAAATACATTGCTAATTGATCGGGCAGAGGACCGGCCATTTTGAGCGTGTCCTTGTCGACATTGACGTAATCCAACTCGATTGCATTGAACTCCTGTCCTTTGGCAATTTCATTGGTGATTGCTCTGAACTTTTCCGAATCAAATACTGTTTCCCACGACACCAGCTTCGGACGGATCATGCCATCATACCCCCCCGATAATGGACTTGCAATGAAGTGAACACCAGGTTCTAAATTCCGGTCATTCAAAATAATGGATGTTCTCTCAGGAAATGTATTTACAGCATCGATGGTAAATTCTTGAAAGTAGCTTTCGTCAATCGGTTGAACTCCCAGTTTCTCAAACTCATTGGCTATAAATGCCGCTGCAATAGAGTCGCCACGGTTAACATAACCGCGTCCATGAAATTCTGGTGAGCAAAGCGTTTTTGTAATCCTTCTAACCTCTTTTATGTCTTGAGCACTGGAAAAAAGTGGGAGCGAACAACCAACTATTACCAGCAGATTCTTAAGCATGTCGGCGTTGGATGTAAACAATAAAATCAGCTACTGCCTCCTCTTCTGGGTCCCATGCATGTTCATTTGCAAGCTCGTCAAGCATTGCACTGGCTTCATCCAAAGAAGCTTTCGAATCCAAAGCTTTGATGGCATCACTAAACATTTCACTTGATCCGTCAAAAAGATCATTAATGAACATTAGCTTCTCATTTAACCCAAAAGCGCCTATCAAAGAATCTAACTTTGACTCTGCAAATTTTGAGCTCAATGAATTATCCGCTATTTTAAATCGGTCTATAAAACTACCTCCTTGTGAAGCTGATACAGGTGTCGGTTCACTCGGTTGTGGTTCCAATTCTTGAGGCTCTACTTCGTCCTTCGGTTCAATGTCAATCTCTCCTTCTTTCTCCTCAGTATCCGCTTTTAACTCTTCTTGCGGAGCTTCAAAAACAAATCCTATATCCTCCTCTTCATTATCAAAAATGTTGAATTCCACCTCTTCCTCTTCTTGGGGTTTATTCTCCTCAACAATTTCAATTTTCTCTTCGGGAACTAATCTCGGCTCTTCCTTTTCTGCCATCGGTTCATTTCCGATCTTATTCTCGAAGGCCTTGTAACGCAAAATAACACTTCTCTCATGCAACTTGCGTGTAAGCTTCTCCAATTCAAATAACTCATCTATTGTTAGGCTCGCTGTTTCTAGTTTTGAAATGTATTTGTTTATTTCCTTGATCAAATTTTTGTACGCTTCCATATCCTTTTCTTCAATATTCAATTTTTCAACATTTCGGTGAAGTTGCTAACTTACCGCATGGACTATGCAACAAATTTGCGAATTTTAGACTCAAATATACCCAAGAGTTCCTTGTAGGGAAACCTGTCAAGGTAGAACTTGTTGAATATCATTTGTTAATAACCAAATTAAATGTTTTTAGAGCAATTCCCAGATGAAATAAAGCAGCACGGCTGGATCGAAGTTGTATGTGGATCAATGTTTTCAGGAAAGACCGAAGAACTGATCCGAAGGCTGCGCAGGGCAGAATTTGCCAACCAAAAAATTCTTTTGGTTAAACCAAAAATCGATGACCGTTACCACAGAGAGAATGTCGTAAGTCACAAAGGCTCTAGTTTCGAAGCGTTGTGCGTTGAAAGTGCAAAAGATATTCTTGATCTTTGGGATCATCAGAAAGTTGTTGCAATCGATGAAGCTCAATTCTTTGATGACGGAATCGTTGAGGTTTGTTCTGAGCTTGCTCGAAGAAACGTCCGGGTTATCATTGCTGGACTTGATATGGATTTTACGGGAACCCCGTTCGGTCCTATGCCTCATTTATTGTCCATAGCAGAGTATGTAACGAAGGTACATGCTATCTGCCTCTCATGCGGTAATCTGGCCCAATTCTCACACAGAACAGTAGAACAAAAAGAACAGGTGCTCGTTGGGGCCGTTGAGGAGTACAAGCCTCTCTGTAGGACATGTTTTAACAAAACAAACAATTGAATCTCGACTATACATACAGTGAGATACACCAACTATTGACCGGTGAGGCGATCGCTGATAACACACCGATCAAAACTGTATTTTATGACACTCGAAGAATATTAAGAGGTTCGAACAGTATCTTTTTCAGCTTGAGAGGGAAGTTAAGAAATGGCAATCAATTTATTCAAGAGGCATACCAATTAGGTGTTAGACATTTTGTTGTGGAACAACTTCCAGACAAAATATATTCTGATGCTCAGTTCACTGTTGTTACAGATTCACTCGATGCAATTCAGAAATTAGCGACGTACCATCGTAATCGATTTGACATTCCAATAGTTGGTATTACCGGAAGTAACGGCAAAACAATCGTAAAAGAATGGCTCAGTGAATTGTTGAAAGATGATTTCAATGTAGTGAAAAGTCCGAAAAGTTATAATTCTCAATTGGGGGTAGCTTTATCTCTACTTGAGTTAAATAACAAGGCAACTATTGCATTGATCGAAGCCGGTATATCCAATCCAGGAGAAATGGATATTCTTGAAAAGATGATCGCACCAACCCATGGGATTTTCACACACCTGGGAACCGCACATCTCGCGAACTTCACATCTCAGGAAGCACTAAAGGCAGAGAAAGAAAAACTGTTTGAAAGCTGTGAATGGGTTATCACACCAACAGATATAACCGTTGCGGGTCAAACAATTCATCCTGATCAAAGTGATCTAGAACTGAGTTTAAAAGCACCCTTCAAGGATAAGATTAGTCAAAAGAATTTATCTCTCGCCCTTTGTGCAGCCAGACAGATAGGTGTTGCCAGTGAGCAACTCAAAGATAAAATTGGAAAGATCCACGGTGTGACCATGCGCATGGAACAATTTGACGGCATCCATGGAAACCTCATCATTAACGATACTTACTCACTGGACAGTGAAGCTTTGATAAGTTCATTGGAACATCAATATGCAATTGCACAAGGTAAAAAACGTGTTGTGGTCATCGGTTTGGAGAATTCTGATAATGATGTTGTTTCCGGACTTAAAAAGATCATTGAGCCTTATCAACCGATCGAAACATACTTCCTATCAGCCGGTGATCCATTGCCGGAAAACCTAGCTGACAGTGTAATTCTGATCAAAGGAAACCGTTCAGCGAACATGGAAGTCTTAGCGAATAAGCTGCGTTTAAGAAACCATCAGTCATTTTTAGAAATAGATCTGGAAGCCATTCGAAAAAACATCAATGCATACAATGACCAATTGCCAGCCAACACAAAAATCCTGTGTATGGTCAAAGCCAGTTCATACGGTTCTGATGCAACAAAAATTGGCAAATTTCTCACGCGATTAGGTGTTGATTACCTTGGCGTTGCTTATACGGATGAAGGCGTAGAATTAAGAAATGCTGGAGTAACTGTTCCCATTCTTGTAATGAATGCGGATATCCACTCTTTCGGAGCATGTATTGACCATGATCTTGAGCCTGCAATTTTTTCAATCATTCAATTAGAAGAGCTGGTAAAAGAGCTCATAGCAAGAAATCAGATCAACTATCCGATGCACATCAAACTTGAAACAGGAATGCATCGCCTTGGTTTCGAAGAGAGTGAGCTCAATCATTTGATAAGCTATCTAAAAGCACAACCTGAAGTATATATTAAATCCGTATATTCTCATCTCGCCAGTGCAGACGACCCATCGAACTTATTTGCACAAAAGCAGATTCAAACTTTTGAAAAACTTTCCTCAATCCTAAAAGAGGAGCTTCCCTATGACTTTTTGAAGCATTTACTTAATTCAGAAGGGACTGTGCACTATCCGAATGCCGCATACGATATGGTCAGATTAGGAATTGGAATGTACGGTATATCTAGTAACGCCGAGTTCCAAAAGAATCTTACACCTAGTTTTAAATGGAAATCTGTAGTGTCACAAGTAAAAACATTGAGTACTGGAGATTCACTTGGGTACGGACAAGCCTTTGTTGCCAAATATCACACACAGTCAGCAACGATACCAGTAGGTTATGCCGATGGATTCAGGAAATCTCTGGGGAATGGTATTGGAAGTGTATATGTGAATGGTAATAAATGTTCCGTACTGGGAAATGTTTGTATGGACATGATAATGGTAGATGTAACGGGGATAGAAGCAAAACCAGATGATACTGTGGAAATAATCGGCACACATTGTAGTATTCAAGACTTTGCAAGACTTCTCGATACTATACCTTACGAAGTTCTCACAAGTTTCTCGCAACGATTGCCACGTGTTTACATCAATGACTAAGGTCTTAGCTCAGACGCATCGATCTTCTTCGTTTCATCGAAATCGATCTTTTTGGAGAAGATAAAAACACCTGCTTTTACTCTGCCCTTCAATCGCACATTTAGCCCTCCTCCGAGCGCAGATCGCATTGCTTTGCCCATTGCTCCATTTTCCAAAGTTGCAGTTAAATTTGCATCTATGGCCGTTTCGGATTTACGCTTAAGTTTAACTTTTTTATCCAGGCGCACTGTTCCTAAAAAATCATCGTTAAGAAACAAATCTAGATTAGATGGCTTTACTCTGATTCCAAACCAATTCCCGTTGTATATGTTTGCGCCAACATTTAAATTTACCTTGTTACCTTCTATCTGTTCGATATTGAAAGACTCTCCTCCTCTTATTTCTGGCGCTGTTACCGCGCATGAAGAAACCAATAAAACAAATGAGAAACCCTGAATTAATTTTCGCATATCATTATTTTACCAACTCCGTGTAGTACTTATAGAAATAAGGGATCGTCTCAATTCCCTTGTAAAAATTAAATAGTCCGTAATGCTCATTCGGAGAATGGATCGCGTCGCTGTCCAATCCGAAGCCCATTAGAATCGTCTTTAGTCCTAGCTCCTTTTCAAACATTGCTACTATTGGAATAGAACCTCCACTTCTAATGGGAATTGGTCGTTTACCAAAAGTTTGCTGCATTGCCATTGCTGCAGCCTTATACCCATCAGAGGTTATAGGTGTTACGGCCGCTTCACCGCCGTGGTGAGGTGTTACTTTTACTCTTACTCCCTGCGGTGCAATTGATTCAAAATGATCTTTGAACAACTTTGTAATATCATCACTATCCTGATCTGGAACTAGACGCATTGAGATCTTAGCATATGCCTTTGAGGCAATTACAGTCTTGGCACCTTCACCTGTGTATCCTCCCCAAATTCCATTAACATCCAATGTTGGTCTAATAGATCCTCTTTCCATGGTAGAGTAGCCCTCCTCTCCATAGACATCATCCATATCGAGGGCTTCGCAATAATCCTGCTTACTGAAAGGGGCTCTTGCCATCTCTGCGCGTTCCTCATCACTCAGTTCGATCACCTTATCGTAAAACCCAGGAACTGTAATGTGATTGTTCTCGTCGTGGAGTGAAGCGATCATTTTTGAAAGAATATTGATTGGATTTGCAACGCACCCTCCGTACAATCCGGAATGAAGATCACGATTAGGGCCAGTAACTTCAACCTCAACATAACTTAGGCCTCTCAGGCCAGTGCAAATTGATGGGGTATCATTACTTAGAATTCCGGTATCAGAGACAAGAATTACATCCGCTGTTAATTTCTCTTTATTCTCCTTAACAAAAGTTGCTAGATTCGCACTGCCTACCTCTTCCTCCCCTTCAATCATAAACTTTACATTGCAAGGAAGTTCATTCTCACTCACCATTGCTTCAAATGCTTTTACATGCATAAATGCCTGACCTTTATCGTCGCATGCTCCACGAGCAAAAATTGCTCCCTCTGGATGAATCTCAGTTTTCTTTATCACGGGCTCAAAAGGCGGATCGGTCCATAATTCTATTGGATCTGCCGGTTGCACATCATAATGCCCATAAACTAAAATAGTTGGCAGGGAATCATCAAATATCTTTTCTCCATAAACAATAGGATATCCAGCCGTAGGACAAATCTCCACATTCTCAGCTCCTGAATTTATAAGGTTCTCCGCTAAAACTTCAGCTGTTTTATTTACATCGTCTTTGTATGCAGGATCAGCAGAAATAGAGGGAATTCTTAACAATTCCAGTAGCTCATTTAGAAATCTATCTTTATTTGAATCAATAAATACTTGTGTTCTATCCATTATGTATGCTTTTAGATTGGCTAAAAATCGTAATTTTAACACAATTAACTGTTACAACTACGATTTGTTTTTTTTTGATGCAACCTTAGAGGAGAAATGGATGTCTATCAAAAACCTAGAAATACTATTATGAGAGCTAATGCACTATTACTTTTTGTTGCTTTTTTTGGTTTTACTACCAATGCTTCAGCACAAAACATCATTATAGATCCTAACCCAACACCAACGCAGCTCGTTCAAAACACATTGATCGGTCCCGGACTGGTAACATCCAATATTACATTTTCTGGCAACCTCCAGCAGATTGGATTTTTTGATGAGAATGGTTCAAACCTTGGACTAGATTCAGGAGTAGTAATGAGCTCTGGATATGTTGCGAACATTACGCCTCCAAACAATCCAAGTACGACAATTGGAGGTCCTGGAGATGCAGACCTATTAGCAACAGCTCAATCGGTGACATCTAATCCTAGCTCAGGTTCGATAACATCTACTAATGATGCTGCAGTTCTTGAATTTGATTTTGTTCCAACTGGTGATGTTGTTGTTTTCAATTTTGTTTTTGGATCTGAGGAATACCTAACATACGTGAATACATCTTTTAATGATGTCTTTGGGTTCTATATTACGGGACCCAATCCAAATGGACCCGATTATAACGGCGACAACCTGGCAATAGTGCCCAATACAAATGAACCCATTACAATTTCAACGATACACCCTGGACTAAACGGACAATATTACATTGATAACCCATCGAACAGTGGAATCTCTTACAACGGATACACAATACCTATTGAGATTCGTTTTGATGTAATCTGCGACTCTACATATCACTTTAAGTTTGCAGTTGCAGATTGTCAAGATGGTATTCTCGATACTGGTGTATTTCTTGACGGAGGATCATTCCAAGCAATCCCTGTAGATCTTACTCTCGAGACGAATATTGGTGAATATGGAGATTCTGTAATTGTTGAAGGTTGTGGAGTTGAGGCAGACTTTATATTTTCGAGACCTTCTTGTCAATCGAGTGATTCACTTTGGGTGAATGTTGATATCACAGGAACTGCGACAAATGGTCTGGATTATTTGACATTGCCTGATTCAGTGCTCTTTCTTCCTGATTCTACAGAAATTTCAATTCCCTTTACAGCGATTCAAGATGGGGTTTTCGAGGGGTATGAGAGTGTTATTTTGACTGTCACGAATGTCCTTTCTTCTGGAGATACGATAGTTACCATAGGCACTGTTTGGTTACTTGATGCACCAAATGTTCAAGCATGGGGGCATGATACGACTATCGTCTGTCGTCAAGATTCTGTAGATATTTATGCCTCCGTACTCGATGGGATCCCCCCTTACTCGTTTAGCTGGGATACTGGCAGCACAGATTCCGTCACTTGGGTACCAGGAACACCGAACGGGTCTTTTGATTATTATGTAACAGTTACAGATGCATGCGGATTCACAGATACTGACACATTAACATTGATCGTTGATCAAACACTTGTTATAGATACGCTGATCGCTTATCCATCTGACGCATGTAATCCTACAGGAGCGGTCTCAGCATTTGTCTCGGGAATCACAGATGTTCTCGGGCAGCCTTTTTACCACTGGTCCGATTCTATTGTGCCCAATGGTCAACCTTATGAGGTGGATGCAACAGTTATGCAAAACATACCTTCGGGATGGTACTATTTTACAGTAACAGATGACGTATGTTCAGCTCTTGACAGTGTATTTGTTGAGCCACTTGACCCACCTGTTGCTGACTTCTCGGCATCTCCGACAAGTGGCTGTGCACCATTGGAGGTTACCTTTACAAACTCCAGTCAGAATACAACAGATTATGTTTGGTACATGAATAATGAGGCTATGGACACATTATATATCAACACTCCTGGCACCACCATTTATAATGAAAGTGCAGTTGTAATGATGGTTGCAACGCGTGCAAGTTGTTCCGATACTGCTTATGCGACAATCAATGTAGATCCTTGCCCCTTCCCCACCGTTTATGCCCCGAATGTATTCACTCCAAACAATGATAGTTATAACGATTCCTTCTATTTAACTGTTGAGAATGCTGCCGAAGTTGAACTTATCATTACCAACAGGTGGGGTAATATTGTCTTCCAACATACTGCAACTAATCCCACTTGGGACGGTAAGTCAAAAACACCATCAGGAGCTGATTGCGCTGAAGGAGTATATTTCTATAGGTACAAGGTAACGGGTGTTGTTGGAGATATTCTTGAAGGACATGGGTTCGTTCATCTTGTGAGAGATTAAAAAATCATATAAAGCAGAAAAATCGGTATGACCCGACATTTGCTAATACAAGAAGTTATTATAAGGATAGCGTATTTTGAATATTTCTTTTACCTCTTCGTAAAGCGTTTCTCTGAGCGCATCAATATTTTCTTTGTCCTGGGCAGAAATAAAAACTGACTTACTCTCATTTAGTTTGGACATCCATGTTTTCTTAAGCTCATTTAACGGTAGTGGACCTTCCGGATCTTTATCCCAATCCTCCTCTATTTCTGCGTTTGGATCCTGATATGCATCGATCTTATTAAAGATAACTATTGTCTTCTTTGAATCGTCTTGAATGATCTCGGCCAGAGTCTCATTTACTACTTTGTAGTGATCTTCAAAATTGGGATGTGCAATATCCAATACATGGACAAGAATATCAGATTCTCTTACCTCGTCCAATGTCGATTTAAAGGATTCAACAAGCTGATGAGGTAATTTTCTTATGAAACCAACTGTGTCGGTCAACAGAAAGGGAAGGTTGTGGATTACCACTTTTCTAACGGTAGTATCCAATGTTGCAAAAAGTTTATTTTCCGCGAAAACATCTGACTTACTGAGAAGATTCATAATCGTACTCTTTCCAACATTGGTATAACCCACAAGCGCAACACGGACAAGTTGGCCACGATTCCCACGCTGAACAGATTTTTGTTTATCAATTTCTTCTAGCTTCTTTTTGAGAAGAGATATTTTCTGCTGGATAATACGTCTATCTGTTTCGATCTGTGTTTCCCCGGGTCCTCTCATTCCAATACCTCCTTTCTGGCGCTCAAGGTGAGTCCACATCCTTGTCAATCGCGGCAATAAATACTGTAGCTGAGCCAGCTCAACCTGTGTTTTGGCGTGAGAGGTTCGTGCTCTACTAGCGAAAATATCGAGGATCAAATTGTTCCGGTCTAGTATCTTCACCCCCACAAAACGCTCAATGTTTCGCAGTTGAGAAGGACTCAGCTCATCATCAAAAATAACGACATCAATATCGTTACTTTTCACAAACTCTGTAATCTCCTCTAATTTCCCAGATCCAACGTATGTCTTGGGATTTGGAATTGGAAGTTTCTGAAGAAACTTTCGTTCCGTAATAGCGCCCGCAGTCTCTGCTAAAAATTGGAGCTCATCTATGAACTCTTCAGCTTGTGCATCTGTAATTTTACTTGATATCACACCAACCAATACGCACTTCTCTTCTATTGCATCGACTAATATATGTCCGTGACCCATTTACCTTCTTCTAAGCTCTATTACTTGTGATACCAAATCATTTAGTGCCTCTTTATCCTTTGTAAATAAATATGAGAAAGGAGGCATACCATTCTTTCCCTGAAGAATGTAGTACTTTATGGAATCCTCAGATAGTTCAGACTTAGACAGTTCTGTTGCACCAGATATTCCAGCATTTCCATTATCACCATGACAGATTACACAATTCTCCTGATAGAGCTGTATACCCGAGACTTCTATTGGCTTATCCGTTGATTCTCCCTCACTCGAAGAACAAGAAGTAATAAGCAGGCCTAGAACCAGGCTCCACCCAAATCTCTGAAAGGCCATGGAATAGAAAGTAAAATGATGATTAAACCTATACCGTATGAGATCATTACTCTGCGGTGCTTGTCACGTGTACTTTTTAGATTCTCCGCTTTTTTTCTTCCAAATGTAATAATGACAATTGCCAAAAGCATACCAATGAGGTGCTCCAATCCATAAAACCGATAGATGGCATCTCCAATCCACTCACCCTCAAACTTAACTTTAGGAGAAATAAAATACAGAACTAGTCCAATAAGCAATTGAATGTGCAACATAATCATTGCGAAGAGGTTGATCATTTTATCCTTCTTCAGATAATTGCCCGAAGTTTGTGATCTAAATGCATTAAATATTGCAAACAAAAGAAGGAATAGAGCTATCCATCTCAATCCTGAGTGTGCATGTAAAAGTCCATTGTACATATTCGTTTTTTTTTCAAAAATAGAAAATTGTAAGCGGTCTTCTCTCATCTGCACCAATAATGTCAGTCCATTTTTTTAATTTCACAATTCAAAAGACCTAAAGATGAAACTTGTCTTCTCCATTTTAATTTTCCTGAGCCCAATTATTTCTGTGGCGCAGATGGAACCCAATAACGGTTTAGAGGAATCAAAGCAGCATGTTTACTATATAAAGAATGCAACTATTTACGTTTCTCCTAAAAAGAAACTTAATAATGCAGCAATGATTGTTGAGAATGGTAAAGTAAAAAAGGTGGGGCTCGTTCTGGCTTCTCCAAAGGGTGCTGTAGATATTGATATGAATGGAAAAGTAATCGTTCCATCTTTCATAGATCTCAATACTAGTATTGGTTTACCTGATGCCAAGAAGATACCATGGAATCCAAGGCCTCAATTAGAATCAAATAAAAAAGGTGCCTTTCACTGGAATGAAAGCATTCATCCTGAATTCAACTCTGCACATGAGTATAAAATTGATCCCAAAAAGAATGAAATGTATATTGCTGCAGGATTTGGCTACGTGTTAAATCATCTGCACGATGGTATAGCCAGAGGAACAGGATCTTTGGTTTCAACAGGCGCTGAAAATGAAAAGGAAGGTCTTTATAATTGGGCTTCATCTGCTTTTTTTTCTTTTAATAAAGGAGTTAGCAGACAATCCTATCCATCATCACAAATGGGATCCATTGCATTGCTAAGGCAGACATTATATGATGCTCAATGGTACGAAAACACTAGTGAAAAAGAGACTAACCTATCACTCGAAGCATTATTGAATCAACTCAATAATGGGACACTTTTCTTTGAAGCTAATGATCATCTTGAAATTCAACGCGCAGAGAAAATTGCTGAAGAATTCGATTTATCCTTCAATTATATTGGCTCAGGAAGTGAGTACAAGATCACATCTGAACTAAAAGGAACGCATGTTGTTTTACCCATCAACTTCCCAGAAGCATACGATGTCCAAAATCCCTACGTTGCACGACAAATTCCACTTTCAGACCTCAAAGAATGGGAAATGGCCAAAAATAATCCCAGAATACTCGCGGATAGCGCCATTTCATTTTCAATCACAATGAATGGTCATAAATCGGCAAAAGATTTTTGGAAACACTTACATGAGGCTATCGCCAATGGATTAGAAATCAGCGATGCATTGAATGCCTTAACGCTCGAACCTGCAAAAGTTCTCGAGGTTCAGCACAAGATCGGATCCTTGGAGGAAGGACGAATTGCATCATTCATGATCTATGATAATGATCCGTTTAAATTCAACGCGAAACTGATCGAATCATGGGATCAAGGAAATAGAAAGCAACAAGCTTTTATCGACCATGAAGATGTTGCAGGAAAATTCAACCTGGCATTTTCAGGCAAACGTATTTCGATCGAAATAAGTGGTGAACCTGGCAAGTACAAAGGAAAGATCTACTACACAAAAACGACGAAAGATAAGCGCGGTCGTGTCTCAACTGAAGAAAAGGAGTCAGATGCCAGTGTTGCTGTAGACCACAGAGATATCAATATCCAGTTTATTATTGATGACGGAGATCTGTATGGAAACGTTTCGCTCCGTGGAAAGATCAATCCAAGACTAAAGATCTTTGAAGGTGATGGATTACTTCCTGATGGTGAGTGGGTTAATTGGTCCGGCGTTAGAAAAAGTATTCTTCCGGTAAAAGAAGACAAACCTAAACCAATCGAAGTTTGCGTCGACACGAATGCACAGGTTTGGTTCCCGAATCTCGCCTACGGATTTGAGAATATACCGGCGCAACAACCAATTGTAATTGAGAATACAACCCTTTGGACAAATGAAAAGCAAGGAGTTCTGAAAAACGCTACGATCATATTAGAAAAAGGAAAGATTACCTATGTTGGAACCGGAAAACCGCGTTACCCGAAAGGAGCGGTTGTTATTGACGGAGAAGGAAAACATGTGACTTCCGGAATTATTGATGAGCACTCTCATATCGCAATTTCAAAAGGAGTTAATGAGGGAGGTCAAGCA
>JALRKF010000017.1 GCA_023254905.1 Crocinitomicaceae bacterium
TCCTTTATAGTATCGAAGTCAAGGTATTCCAAAACACGCGCGCATCCCCAACCACCTCGTGTGAAGAA
This sequence comes from Crocinitomicaceae bacterium, assembly GCA_023254905.1. Taxonomy (GTDB): domain Bacteria; phylum Bacteroidota; class Bacteroidia; order Flavobacteriales_D; family Crocinitomicaceae; genus UBA4466. The sequence goes on from JALRKF010000017.1 coordinate 69, forward strand.
AATACCATCTATATCCGGATCCTTGATCATTTCCATGAATTCTTGAGCCCGCTCTTTATCTGGAGCACTGAAGTATCCATGCCTCTTACGCACATTTATCCCTTCTTTCACCTCAAAACCCTTGGACTTCAATAGCTCTGAGAATTCATCTACTTCTTTTCCGGAACGAATGGGTCCTGCTGTTGCGCAGAGACCTATAGTGGAGCCTTTAACGAGTTTTTTTGGTCGAATGATCTCCCTTTCGAAGTCGTTTTCATCGCGAATAGAAAGGCACGATGCGCCTAGGAGCGCTGTACCAACAAGTGGAATGAATTTGCGGCGGGAGATTTTATCGTCCATACCCGAAAGTTATGAAACTTTCGAGAAGAACACCTTATCCGTGTTTACCTGATCTTTGAGCTGCGCAAAAAACTCATCCTTCATCTCGGGCTGAATGCAGTCAAGAGGAAAAGAAAGCTGTAGTTCTTTGATGTAATCGAAATAGATGGTTTGCTGATGGATCGATACCTTTCGTAATCCGGTAAAATACAATAGCGTTACATCTCTGTCAGCTACGATCAGCGCTTTTGAAGACAAGCCAACACGGAAAGCATCACGTTGTTTACCCATGATCATAAAAGCTAAGTTGTCGATAGAAGGTAAAACCAATGCCAATGCAGGTAGCCAGGCATCTTTTGAGATAATATAAAGGGCAGAACCTGCGATTGCCAAGATCATCCCTTCTAATACTAGGTAGGTAAATACGCGACTTTTTCTTTCTGGGCTTACCGCAAAGTTCCATTTGAAACGCTTCACTTTACCTACAATACGCATTCCCATCCAACGGCGTATACTCCTTCTAATGTTCACCATTAAAATGAGGATCCCCAATCCCATGAAGATGTATTCTTTGTAAGGCAATTCACTTCCAGGCACACGTAAGATCTGAATAGGAAGATCAAATCCCACGAATATTGTGATCAACAATGTTGGGAAGTAAATAAAGAGCAATAATGCGTTGATGAATCTATTCATTCGGAATAAGCTTGATGCGTGTTTTCAACGCTTCTATCTTTTTACGTTCAGCATCGATTTTTTTCTCAACCTCTTGCTTTAATTTATCTGCTCCTTTACTGTTCGCAAAGAATCCAAGGTTGTTTTCAAGCTGTGTGATCTCTTTCTTGTGCTTGTCGATCTGCTTACGCAGATCGAATTTCTCGTTTTGCAATGCGCGACTTGCATTTGGACTTGCTTTTAAGGCGTCGATCTTCGCCTGGAACATTACTTTATCCTTTTCAGCACCCTTCAGGTCTAACTTCGCGTAAAGTTCATCCAAAGCTGTTTTGAAGTTTTTGTAGATGCTGTCCTTTTGCTTCAAAGGCACCATTCCGATTGTATTGAAACGGTTGCTGTATGATTTAAGTAATTCGAGTGCTTCCTTTTTTTCTTCGGGTAATTTCGCTTTTTGAATTTCTGCTATAAGCTCCTCTTTGGATTTCAGATTCACTTCAAATTCTTTATCCTGCGCTTTGAAATGATCTTCTCTAGCATTAAAGAAATGGTCACATGCTGCGCGGAAAGACTTCCAAAGTTTTTGCTCGTACTTAAGTCCTGCATGACCAATATTTTTCCATTGATTTTGTAGCTTTTTCAGCTCATTAGCAGCACCCTTCCAGTCTGTGGAATCTTTCAGCTCATTTGCTCTATCCACAAGCCTCTGTTTCTTTTCAGCAAGCTTGTCATACTCACCATGGACAGATTCAAAGAACTTTGCCTTTGCATCAAAGAAAGTATCGCAAATGGATCTAAATTCCTTCCATATTTTGTCATTTTCTTTTTTAGGGCCAAAGCCAACCGCCTTCCAATTGTTCTGAACATCCTTGAGTTTCTTCGTTGCATTATTCCAGCTTTTAACGGAATCAAGATTACCGATTTCCGAAATCAATTTTTTGACTTCTTCTAAAATACCGGCTTTCTTCTCTAAGTTTTCTTGGAGCTGTGCTCTGCGATCTTCGTAGAATCTATTTATCCTCTCATATATCGAACGGACCTCTGTCCAATAAGCGTCTTTTAGCTTTTCCCACTCTTCATTTGGAACAGGTCCTATATCTTCCCAATCATTTTGAAGTGTTTTCAATTGCGTTTCAACTTCCTTGATCTTGTCGATCTTCGCAAGTTTCTTCAGGTTGGCAACTACCTCACTTTTTAGCTGATGATTTCTGTGAAGGTCATGATCTTTCAGTTCTTTATAGATCTTTATGTTGTAGAAGAAATCTTCGATAACCTTCGAATATTCAGCCTGAATGTCGTTTCGCTTGGCACGTGGAATGTCACCGATCTCTTTCCATTTTTCTTGTACTTCCTTGAATACAGCGAATGCGGCACCAATGTTTTCTTCATTGTGCACAACATCTTCAAGACGTTTTATGAGCGCTTTTTTCTCTCCAAGGTGCTTTTCCTCAATTGCCTTTTTCTCTGAACGAATCACTTTTGCTTTTTCCTGGTATTCGCTATAGATGTTGTAAAATTCTTCCTTACCAAAGTCTGTATCCGGTGCTTCAAATGCCTCACCTTTATCCTTAGCCTCCAATTCCGCTACCTGAACCTTACGCTCTTCTTCAAGCACGTAATCTTCAAACTTGGATCGAAGCTCGGATACTTCCTTGCTTACTTCAAGAGTCTCCTCTGTAGTGTTTAGTTCTCTTAACTTCTCGATAAATTCTGTACCAGTCATAATAATTATCCAATAACTTGCTCCATTTCAAAATTGGTAAGAGCAACGAACTCTTCAATTCTTTCCTGCAGATCTTTTTTGGTTATGTTCATTAAGCGTGTTGTTCCAAACTCCTCCACACAGAAAGAGGCGAGGGCCGATCCATTTATAATGGCGCGCTTCATATTTTCAAATGAAGTGTCATCCGTTGAAGCAATGTATCCCATAAATCCACCAGCGAATGTATCACCAGCGCCTGTTGGATCAAATACTTCCTCTAGTGGCAATGCTGGAGCATAAAACATTTTATTATTGTGAAAGAGTAAGGCACCATGCTCACCTTTTTTGATGATCAAATATTTAGGCCCCATCTCACGAATAATTTTCGACGCTTTCACGAGTGAATACTCACCTGATAGTTGACGAGCCTCTTCATCATTAATTATTAAAAGGTCTACCATTGAGATAGTTTCCTTGAGAGCCTCCATCGCGATATCCATCCAGAAATTCATGGTATCCATAGCAATTAGCTTTGGTCGAGTTTCTAAACGTTCTATCACCGATTTTTGTACCTGTGGGCTAAGATTTCCCAGCATTAAGTAGTCAACCCCTTGATAGCTAGTAGGGATAATAGGATCGAAATGTTCTAATACATTCAGTTCCGTGACAAGTGTGTCACGAGAATTCATATCGTTGTGGTATCGTCCCGACCAAAAAAATGTTTTTTCCCCTGCTTTGATCTGTAAACCTTGAAGATTTACTTTACGAGCACTCAATTGATCTAGCATTTCTTGAGGGAAATCTTCACCTACTACGGAAACGATATTCTGCTCATTATTATAGAATGAGGCGGCGATTGCAATGTATGTACCTGCACCCCCAATTATTTTATCTGTTTTTCCAAACGGTGTCTCGATAGCATCGAAAGCTACGGATCCAACTGTTAATAGTGCCATATCTAATATTTTAACACCCGCAAAGATAGTACATTCTATGTTTCTTACAGGATTATAATGCAACGCTTTTAATGAGAGTTTCATTGGTATCAATGGATTGCATTATTCGTTACAAATCCCAACAGAAAAGCGTTAATAAATTAAAGTAAGTGACTTCGAGCCTTGCGAATTATAAAATAATTTTAGTTCATGCGAAAGAACCGCCTAATCAGAATAGGGAAATGGTTTGCCGGCATTGTCGGTGGTTTGTTCTTATTGATCACACTATTGTTGTGGCTTTTTAAGGATGACATTATCAACATGGTAATAAAGGAAGCTAATGCTTATTTGAGTGCAGAGGTTAATGTGGCTGAGGTAGACCTTGTATTTTGGGGGACTTTCCCAGATCTATCTGTTGACTTCAACAATGTCTTTATTAAAGACGCTTGTGATGGGTCCAATAATCTTGACACTTTGCTTTACTCGGATCTGATCCGATTACGTTTCAATCCAATGGACATCTGGCGAGAGAATTACACTTTGAAAAAGCTGGAGGTTGGTAAGGGGACGCTTCAGCTAAAAATCGATTCTCTTGGAGAGAACAACTATGATATTATTCGGGATAGCAAAAGTGAAAGTACTGAGGAGTTTGAACTTAATTTGGAACAGGTTGAATTTACCAATTTTAGGCTTACATATACGAATGCGGCTACCGATCAAATCTATAGTACATCAATACATCATATGACTCTGAACGGCGCTCTTAGCAGTCGAAAATTTACAACAGATGCAACAACACATTTGAGAGTTGTTGAAGCAAGGAGCGGAAAGATTAAATTGATCCAAAATCAAGAGGCTATTTTGGATTTACGTCTGAATGTAGATCTCGACTCTGGAAAATATATTATTCCAACTTCTACGGTCTATATTTCAAATTTACCGTTCAATTTTGACTGTAGGGTTGATTCCGCCAGTTATGCACTAAATCTTTCAGGTAAGAACATAAGTATTGAAGATGCAGCAAACAACCTAGCTCTCGATGAAACTGAAGAGGTTAAGAAATTTTCTGGTTCAGGTAAAGTATTATTTAATTTAAGTATTACTGGGGGGATGTCATCCACCGAACCTGCGAAAATAAATTGTGATTTCGGCGTTTCTGAAGCAACATTAACGGACCCATCATCGAATATTACTTTGCGCAAAATAGTAATTGAGGGCGAGTACTCAAATACTCTTGGACCAAAGAAAGAATTTCTCGCACTAAGGAAAGTCTACTTCGATACCCGAGGCGGGCCATTCAAGGGTAAGTTGAAGATAACAGAGTTCGATGAGCCGTTGATTCGTGGAGAGGCAAATGGTTTCTTGAATCTTTCTGTCATTCACAGGTTGTTTAGGCTTAAAAAATTCAAAGAGCTTTCAGGTAAAGCAAATGTATCTACTCGATTTAGTATTAAGGCCAAACCAACACCATCGAATGAGTTTGAGTATGATTTGCAGAAATGCTCTGGTGAATTCTTACCGCATGACATGAACATTCAACTTAAGGATGACCGTCGTGTGTATCGCAATATTAATGGTAAGATCTATTTAAGAGATGATAAAATTGGATTGGATGATATCACATGTAGCCTAGGGAAGTCTGATTTTCGGATTAATGGTGTCTTCGTTAAACTCGTGGAGTATCTCAGTGGAAGACATCCTCTAGAAACCAGTATTGAAATGGAGAGCGACTTTATAGATGTTTCTGATTTGGGAAGCTCTACGGTAGAGGATAAAATTGATTTACCCCGTGAATTCATGCTCCCCAATGATATTAATGGTAAAGTCTATCTTGACGTAAAGAAGTTGTCCTACAGAAAACACTTGTTCTTCGATATAATGGGTAATATGGTCATTGGAAAGCGTCTTTTGACTTTTGATCGAATTAATCTTAAAAATGCAGGTGCTGAATTGAAGGGTGATTTGAGAATTGAAGAGCGTTCACCAGAGATTTTTCATGTAACAACTAATGCCGCGACAAGAAATATAGATATGCAAAAGCTGTTTCTAGAATGGAACAATTTCGAACAAACGGTAATCATGAGTGATAATATTTCGGGGAAAGCCCAGGCTAGTGTTCGATTATCAGCCCCATTCGATCTCAGAAATGGGATACTTTATAGTGGTATAGTCGCTGAGGCGGGATTAAAATTGGAAAATGGTAAGCTTAAAGGTGTCGATGCATTCAAAGAGATCACCTCAAGTTTGAAAGAATCATCAGTGCGCTTGGCTCTGGGAAAAGAAAATATCAATGCATTCGAAAAAAAACTATTGAATCTAGATTTTGAGACACTTGAGAATTCAATTATTATCCGTGATGGAATGATTATTATTCCTGAGATGTCTGTTCATAGTTCGGCATTGGACATAGAGCTTTCGGGCAAACATACGTTTGAAAACAAAATAGATTATCGTTTTGGTTTTCGATTTCGAGACTTAAAACAGAAGAAAGAGAGTGAGTTTGGAGAAATTCTTGACGATGGAACAGGATTCAAAGTCTTTATGCGAATGTTTGGTGATCTTGACGACCCAAATATAGAGTGGGATAACAATGCACGTAAAGAGGAAGCCAAGGAAAATAGAGAGCAAGAGAAACAGAATGCAAAAGCGATTCTAAAAACAGAATTCGGCCTATTTAAAAATGATACTACAGTAAATGAATACATACCAGATAAGCGACCTAAAGAGCAGCTTATCATTCATTTTGATCCAGAGAATGCCGTGGATACCATCATGGGGGAAAATATACCGAAACGAGACACAAAATTGCGTAAATTCATTAAGAAATTGGAGAAGGAAAAAGAGGCAGAGAAGAAGGTCGAGTTTGAAATTGATAATTGATGAAAACGATTCTATTTATATTCATTATACTGGCAAATGTATGCTTTGGACAGGATGATCTAAACAGGTTTAACTCTGAAAGGTCTAAAACAGATCAAAAGTTAATGCTTACTCTTGGGAGCTGGGCTACTACAAATATGATCGTTAGTGGCGCGGCATGGGTCACCCTACAAGAAGGGGAGGCTCGTTACTTTCACCAGATGAATGTAATGTGGAATGTCGTAAATCTAGGCCTAGCAATTCCTGGGTACATTAAAGCGCGCAATGCTTCAACCGATATTTCTTTTGCTAGAACATGGTCGGAACAAAGTCAAACCGAAAAAGTATTTCTCTTCAATGGAGCACTGGATATTGCCTACATGACCAGTGGGATGCTACTGCGTGAAATGGCACAAAATGATCCATCGCGCGCCGAAATGTTCAATGGCTTTGGTAATGGATTACTCTTACAAGGGGGGTTCTTGTTTGTATTTGATCTTGCTGCTTATGGTATTCACAAAATACATGCGAATAGAAAGTTATCTCCCCTATTTGATAATATGGAGTTGAGCCAATCCGGGATAGGAATTCGTTATAACCTTAACTAGTTTATCGAACGTTATAATTCAAGAGTTGAAAATGCTGTATCTTTGTCCCTGCAATGGTTAAGATCAGAAATATTGAGTTAGGAGAATTCCCCTTATTGTTAGCTCCTATGGAGGATGTGAGTGATCCACCATTCCGTGCTTTGTGTAAGCAGAACGGAGCAGACTTGATGTATACTGAATTCATTTCTTCTGAAGGATTGATCAGAGATGCGGTCAAGAGTGTTCAAAAGCTCGACATCTACGAATATGAACGTCCTATCGGCATCCAGATCTTTGGGTACGATATAGAGAGTATGAAAAAAGCCACTGAGATCACTGAGAAGACAAACCCCGATATAATAGACATTAACTACGGTTGTCCTGTTAAAAAGGTAGCTTGTAAAGGAGCAGGAGCTGGAATTCTTCAGGATATTCCAAAAATGGTGAAGATGACATCGGAGATTGTTAAGTCGACAAAACTTCCTGTTACCGTTAAAACAAGATTAGGATGGGACGATAACACAAAATATATTGTAGATGTAGCTGAACGCTTACAGGATGTAGGTATAGAGGCAATATCGATTCATGGGCGAACAAGAAAACAGATGTATAAAGGCGAAGCGGATTGGTCATTGATTGCGGAAATTAAAAATAACCCTCGAATGAGGATACCCGTATTTGGAAATGGAGATGTTGACACACCAGAGAAGGCCGTTGAATACAGAAATCGATATGGTGTAGATGGAATAATGATAGGTAGGGCAAGTATTGGTTATCCTTGGATATTTAATGAGATCAAGCATTTCATGAATACAGGCAATCATTTAGCAAAACCAATGATAAAAGATAGAGTTGATGTAGCCATGAAGCACCTTGAAATGAGTGTAAAATGGAAGGGTGAAACTCTCGCTATCGCTGAAATGAAACGTCATTACACAAATTATTTCAAAGGAATTGCCCACTTTAAAGAGCATAGAACAAAACTGGTTACTTCATTTGATTTGAATGAGATCAAAGATACCTTGAATTTTATTGCCGAAAACGCAGATGAATTTCAGGTAGTAATTTAAGTGTGTTATTCCTTTTCGTAAATAAATATGCGTATTTCTCCATTTACATTCACATAACCTCTATACATCCCTGCAGTATTAAAAGGCATGGAAACATTACCATTTCTATCTAACGCGATTAGTCCACCTTTTCCTCCGATCATAGATTGCTTCCGAATGACTTCATTCCCAGCTTGGCTGACTGTCATTTTTGCGTATTCCATCAAAGCACTAACATCATAGGCTACAACATTGCGAATAAAGAACTCACCATGCCCTGTGCATGATACTCCGCAGGTTTCATTATTTGCATAGGTTCCGGCTCCAATAATTGGAGAATCTCCAACACGACTATAGCGCTTGTTGGTCATTCCTCCGGTGGAAGTTCCGGCGCACAAATTACCTGCTTTATCCAGAGCGACAGCCCCTACAGTACCGAACTTTTTGTCTTCTATGTAATCAATATTGAATTCATCCTCAGATGAATCAACAGCACCTCTGTCACTGTCATGATCTAAAATCATTTTTTCTTTATCTTGAACACGCTTTAGCTGTTTTAATCGAACCTCACTTCTAAAGTATGAGGTGTCAACGATCTCTACGTTATTTTTCTCCGCAAATTCCTGTGCACCGGCTCCCGTAAGTAACACATGTTCTGATTTTTCCATCACAGATAGAGCAGCGTTGATTGGATTTTTTATCGTTTGAACTCCTGCAACTGCACCAGCATTTAAGTCTGACCCGCGCATGATGGAGGCATCCATTTCTTGTCTTTCGTCGTTTGTGTATACAGAACCTTTACCAGCATTGAAAAGCGGTGAGTCTTCCATAATATTTATTGCTGCCACCACAGCATCTGAAGAAGTTCCATTGTTTAATATTACAGCATAGCCAGCCTGCAAAGCCTCTTTCAGTTTTGATCGATATGCTTCCTCCTTTTCTGGTGTCATGTTTTTTTTCAGAATTGTACCTGCACCTCCATGGATTACTAAAATCACATTGCTGTCAGTTTGTGCATTCGTATTCATAGTAAACACCAATAAAGTCAGTAAAATAATTCGTTTCATTAACCATCTAATTTACGAATAATTAAGTTAGTCGTTTTACTAAATTTAATTATCGTTTTTCGCAATTTAGACTATTTAATTTAGGTTTTGAACTCGCTCAATTATGGTTATCTTTAGGCTTCGAAAATCACAAATAATATGCAGCGATATCAAAGTTATGTTCAAGGGAAATGGATAGATGGCGACGGAATTGAAACCAAGCTATATAATGCTATCACAGGAGAGCAGATCGGTGAAACCTCAAGTGCAGGTTTTGATTACAATGCAATTCTAGAATATGGACGTAGAATTGGAGGTCCTGCATTACGTAAGATGACTTTTCAGGAGCGTGGGAGAATGCTCAAGGCATTGGCACTTCACTTACTTACGAAGAAAGAGATTTACTATAAAGTAAGTGCCTGGACAGGTGCCACAAAGGTGGATTCATGGATCGATATAGAGGGAGGAATTGGTAACTTGTTTGCCAATGCATCGTTAAGAAGACAGTTTCCTGACTTGCCGTACTATGTTGATGGAGATGCTGCTCCTCTTTCTAAAGGTGGAACGTTTATAGGACATCACATCATGGTTCCAAAGCAGGGTGTTGTTGTGCATATTAACGCCTTTAACTTTCCGATCTGGGGTATGCTTGAAAAGATCGCTGTGAATTTGATGGCCGGTGTTCCTGCTATTGTGAAACCATCAGAATACACCTGTTACCTAACTGAAGTAATGGTGCGCGACATCATTGATTCGAAGATCTTACCAGAAGGATCACTTCAACTTGTTTGTGGACTTGGGAGAGGCATCATTGACCATGTTGATTCGGAAGATATAGTTACGTTTACAGGAAGCGCTCACACAGGGTTGAAGCTCAAAGGTATGGAGCATATCACACAACGCAGTGTGCCATTTAACTTAGAGGCCGATTCATTGAATGCAAGTGTACTTGGTATGAAGGCTGATCCGTCAACTGAAGAGTTTAACTTATTCGTAAAAGAAGTAACAAAGGAAATCACGGTTAAGGCAGGCCAGAAATGTACAGCAGTACGTCGAATTCTGGTACCGGAAAAATATATTGATGAGGTGCAGCAGGCAGTTGCTGGCAGATTAGCAACAACCCAGATAGGAGACCCA
>JALRKF010000120.1 GCA_023254905.1 Crocinitomicaceae bacterium
TTTATTCGATACTTTATCAAGTCCTCGATGGAAACGATCTTCATATCGAAGCGTTTTGCAATTTCTATAAGCTCTGGAAGTCTGGCCATCGTGCCATCTTCGTTGAGTATTTCAACAATAACCCCTGCAGGTTCGAATCCGGCCATACGGGAGAGATCAATGGCAGCTTCAGTATGTCCGGCTCTTCTTAGAACTCCACCTTTTCTCGCCCTTAATGGGAAAATGTGGCCTGGTTTACCGAGTTCCTCAGGTTTAATGTCAGGATCAATAAGTGCTTTAATTGTTTTCGCTCTGTCGCTCGCCGAAATACCCGTTGTACAACCATGTCCGATTAAGTCAACACTCACAGTAAAGGGAGTTTCATATGCTGCTGAATTACTCTGCACCATTAGATCGAGTCCTAATTCATCACAACGGTCTTCTACCAATGGAGCACATACAAGTCCTCTTCCATGGGTAACCATAAAATTGATTATTTCCGGAGTAATGTTTCTTGCGGCAGTTAAGAAATCCCCTTCGTTCTCTCTGTCTTCATCATCTACAACAATAACTACTTTACCGTTCTTGATGTCTTCAATCGCTTCTTCTATGTTATTTAACTCAAATTTCATAACCTTACTTATTGGTGCAAAGGTACTCAATATATTTACTTAAATCCTTTTTCTATCCTATCTGTGAGAATAGCTGTAGTCTTTTCCCAGGAATAATTATTGCGAACAAAATCACTTCCATTTTGCCCAATCAAATTGCGCTCCGCTTCACTTGAAAGCAGTTTCTCTATTTGAATATTGAAATCATCGGGTGAGGATGATTCAAGTATATCTTTATCATGTATAGCTTGTATTGCATTGTTAGCAAGTGGGGTAGTAATACATGGAATACCTAGTGCCATTGCCTCAAGTAATTTATTCTGCATTCCTGTACCGATAGTCATTGGCGCAATGAATATTTTTCCACGCAAATAAGAGGTTCGGATATCATCTACCCATCCAGTTAAAGTGATCTGATCGTTTGACTCTGAAAGTCTTATTATTGCTCTGTGTGGTGAAGATCCTGAAACTAATAGTTTTAGCTGCTTGTCTTTTGTTAGTATATGCTCTGAAATATATCTAACCGCTTCTATATTTGGAGGATAGGACATGTTTCCTACGAATACTAGATGATGATCCTGCTCAATTTTTAGTTGGTGGTCAAGAAATGAAACATCGATTCCGTTTGGAATCACTAGTATTTCACTTTTTTGTTGGTGACTAATAAGTAATCGGTCTTGTTCACTAATTATGGTTTTATTTTCGAAGTAATCGAAGATGCTTCGTTCATATTTTTGCAGTGTTCTAAACTCTCTTTTAAAGATCCATCTTAGTAGAAAATTTTGATTTTCAATACGTCTTTTCATTCCTACACTAAGTGCATCCATGTAGTCAAGGGTCTTCGGTATTTCATGAATATCTTTGACATATTCAGAGCACCTAACTAGCTGACAATAAATATGTTTGTAATTATTTACCTTTAGCTCTAGTTTAATGTATTTTTTTACCGATCGAGAGTAGAAATAACCGATTTGTAATGGTTTCTTCTGTACGAATGAAATAAAAACATTCCAAAAGATGGATAACTTTTTTAGTCGGTGAACCTTTATATGATCACAATATTTTTCTAGCTCTCTTATTTGGTCTTGACTAACTTCCTCATCACTAAGGCTAATTAATGTTATTTTGTAGTCTTTCGATAAATACTTAATCTGATGAAAAGCCCGTAATTTGTCGCCTTTTTCCAATGGAAAAGGAAATCGGGAAACCACGACCATTATGCGTTCTTTCTCAGTCAAGAATAAATGATTTTAGATCAGATGCGATCTGTTCAATATTATGATACTTCTTTATGTACTCTTTCGATAAAGTTTGCATTTCAGCGAGTTTCTCATCATCCTTCGTAATTCTCAATATTGCATCTATTAGTGCAGTATTCGTCTCCTGAATTTCTACCGCATTTTTCCCTTCGGAAAAAATTCCTTTCGCGCCTGAGGGTGTAGTAATCACAGGAATACCATACGCCATCATTTCAAGAATCTTCACTCTTACACCAGAACTTGATGTAATGGGAGATACCAGAATTCCGCTCTTTTGCACAAAGCCTTTAAGATCATCAACGAATCCTTGAATTTCAATTCCTTTCGATGATTTGTAGTGCTTTTCAATATTTTTCCCTACCAGGCTCAATTTTAATTGATCATCTGAATGAATAGATTCATGAAATAACTTGACCAGGCGCTCAACAGCCTCACGATTTGGCACCCAATCCATATTTCCAACATGAAAGATTTTACCTTTTTCTATCTTGAATTCGTCTTGATCATTTGATTCTAGATGAACCGGTATTACACAAACCTTTGCCTTTGTATTATTTTTCATAAAAGCTTCTTGGTCTTCCTGCGAAATAGCGAATACGCCATCGAGTTTATTAAGAATAGTACTCTCGTAAATATGTAGATCTTTAGCAAGCTTTTTGAAATAGATCGATTTGAGAATATTTTGTTCATTCTTTGCTAAATCGAACCAGATTTGAGCCTCACAATTATGTGACCTTAAATAAATTTTCCCTGTAAAATATTTTCGAATAGAGGAGAGGTAAGTTGTCGCGTAAAGACTATCCAAAATGACGAAATCGTAGGTATTTTTCTTAATTAACGCTTCAATTTTTTCGGTTACTTCTTCTGAATGAAATCTAGCAACATTATAAGAGCCCTTTTTAAATAAGTATTTGAGAGTTTGAAGTGTTTTAATGCGAGTATCTATTTCTACCGATTCTACATGAATGCCCTCGGGATAGGCATCCGGACGAAAAGGGTGCTTTTGCGTTGAAATGGTGAAATGATCAATGATGAAACCTGCATGAGATAGGGTTTTTAGAAATGAATCCATAGCGAAGCAACCTCCGTCAACGATCGGATATATAGGTTTGCTAGTTATGTACAAACATTTCATTCCTTTCTTCGCTTCAGTGGATTCAACCTGTAAATAAAATCTCTATTTATTATTGGCCTGTCATTCGCAGCTGCATACATCAAATAGATGGCAATCGGAGCGAGTACAAAAGAGGAAAACCACATTCCCATGAAAGGAGATAGTGTGCCCGATGTTGCGAGACTCTCGCCAATAGTAATTAGGACGAAATAGACCATAAATAATAGTGCTGCGATTACAACCGGGGCGCCAAATCCTCCTCGGCGAACAATTGCTCCGAGTGGTGCACCAATGAAGAAAAGAATGATAATAGCCACCGTGAGTGCAAATTTTCTATTGAATTCAATCATGAAGCTATCCATATCACGTTCCATAGAATCTATAAAGTCGAGTTGACCTTGAATATTTTTGTTTCGGTTTCTCAATTTACTTTGAGCATTTCTGATGGACATGATTTTTTGCTCATTATTCAGCTCTTGAAAATTGACCAATGAGTCAATAGCTTTGAACTCAAGCTCGTCCAGTGTTTGTTTTGGTGTATTTTTTAGGAATGTATTAGATACAAAGTAGGGGTGGTCTGCCTTGATCCTTTCAACAAATCCACTCAAAATTTCTTGTCCTTTATTCTGAATGGAATCCATTACATGGTTTATTTGAAAGACGTTCATCATTTCGTGCTTGTCTTTAAAAAGCTCCTCGCGTGAACGACTCAAATCAAATCCACTGAGATCAATTTTGTACGTCGCTTGCTCAAATTTACTCCTTCTAGATGGCCTTGACCTTGGATTATGAGATTTACCATCCGGTGTGAAGGATGGTGGCTGTGGCTCAAGCTCTTCTAAAACAGAACCATTTTTTAACTCGAAGAAAAGATAGGATCCATTTTCCGATTTATAAATTTTTCCGTGCTTTGCGCGAATCGTTTTTAATTCATTGGGAGTGGTGTGATCATGTATAATTATTCCTTCAAATTCGGATTCATTCCCCTTTTCAACCTTGATTACGTATCCATCTAGTTCCTTACTGTAAACACCAGGAGTAATTATCGTCGAAATTTTTGTGTTTTGAATATCAAAGATCAAGGAGTGCCATTTGAGGTTAGCAACAGGTATGACGTAATTGGAAAAATAGAAGGTAAATAATGCGATGGCAAATACAACCACCATGAGCGGCCTGAATATTCTGTACAAAGAAAGTCCGCTTGACTTCAATGCTGTTAGTTCATTGTTTTCAGATAAATTACCAAATGTCATAATGGATGACAGAAGAATTGCAAGAGGCAGTGCCAATGGAATTAAGCTCGCCGAGACATAAAACAAAAGCTCGATAATCACTGAAATACTTAGACCTTTGCCCATAAGATCATCTATGTATTTCCAAAAGAACTGCATTACCAAGATGAACATGGAAATAGCGAAGGTTACCACAAAGGGTCCTGCGAATGCTTTTATGCTGAATGAATAAAGGCGTTTCAAATGATCAGTTTTATCAATGAAACGAATTTCTTAGCGAATTCGTATGGTTATGCCCCGATCACACCACGAAGATTATTGATCTGCTTTTCCCAAAGTAGTTTAGCTTCTTCCACTTCGTCCTGCTCCGCGAAATCAGTAACATATAATATCACAGCCTTTGTCATGGGGTCTAATTCCATTCTCAATTCGAAGAATGAATCAATTCCGTCTTCCTCGTCCTCTAACCATTGCCATCTGATCTTCGAATTTGCCTTCTTCGAAATCAAACGAGCTTCTTCCTCGCTGCCATCCCAAATGAAAATGTAAAGATCGCCCTTGAGGTTTACATCATCCGCGAACCATTCGCTTAATCCACTGGGTGTGCTAATCATATTATTCAACACCTGCGTAGATGTTTTCAGTAGGAATTCAAGCTCAAACATTTCTTTTTCCATAGGCTAGATCTCTAAAATTGAGTGCGCGCAAGATACTCATTCTTTTTCAATGAATGATTAAAAATAACATGATCTGTATAAAATTATTAGCTATCATTCTGAGCACTTCATTTTATTGCGAAATCACCGAAAGTTGAAACTAAGAAGGGAAATTCTCGTAGTTAAGGTTAATTAGGAATTAGTATATTGACGAAAGTTAATAGTCAACATAATGAGACTACTGCAAATATTTACACTTCTTATGCTCTCTGTGAGCCAATTAAATGCACAATGTGTTGCATCGGTAACAGCAAACGCGAGTAATTCAAATGCGAATGAAGTTATTTTTACGGATCAATCGAGTGCTCCGCAAAACGCCACAATTATCCTAACTACAGGAGATGGTTCGACATATACATTAAATTCCTTCTTAAACACCATTACGCATTTATATACACAACCTGGTGCTTACGAATACTGTATCACCATTATTGATACAATAACTCCTTGCTCGGATACATACTGCGACAGTGTTTACATTAATACCAATGGAGGAGGAGGAACAGCAGTTTGCGATGCTTATTTTAATTATTCCACGCAGGCCTCAGCATATGACTATACATTTACTTCTTCGGGCAACAGTAATGTGCAAGTGACGCACTTGTGGGAATTCGGTGATGGTAATACTTCGAGCGCGGTGAACCCCACTCATACTTACAGTTCACAAGGAAGCTATACAGTTTGTCACACGGTATTGGATGTCGCTGGCCAGTGTATGGACCTCGCATGTGATTATATCATCGTAGATCCAGGAAATAGCTCTGGACCATGCCAAAGTAGTTTTTATTGGTACCAGGACTCCACATTATCTCAAACAGTATCCATGTTTAATAACGCATCAGGAACGGCATTGGCTTATTATTGGGATTTCGGAGATGGAAATACTTCACAGCAGGCCTATCCAACACATACATACGCAAATACTGGAGTGTATTATGTTTGCTTAACGATTGTAGACGCAACACAGAATATGACATGTACTTCGGTGTATTGCGATTCTGTATGGGTTACCTTCAAGGCGCAGGGCTTCACGATCAATGTTTATCCAGCAGAGACTGCTGATATTTCCGATTCTGAAGACCAACGAACAATACTATATCCAAATCCCGTGAAGGGTAAACTTACAATTTCCGATTTGAAACCTGGAGTTAGCGTTTCGCTCTATGATTCAAAAGGGAGATGTATGATCCCAGAGCTTGCAGTTCAATCACAAAATCTTAGTATCGATTTTTCACCGTTTGAAAGTGGGATTTACCTTTTGAAAATAGGAGAGAAGACCACCAGGATCATCAAAGAATAATATCCTTTTGTAACTATTCTAAGAAATGAATTATTTGTCTTTTAGTATTGTTTTATCAAAGGTTTTCTCTTTGTATCCATTGCGATAATTCCAGGCGATCTTATCATTCTTCGTGTATTGAGTTTCACCTTTGTACTCAAATGAGTTGATATCCCAATTGCCATTCTCCATTTTGAATTTCAGAATGATTTCTCTAACACCACCATATACGTAGAATTCCATTTTATCCGTTTTTTCATTGATGAATTCATAATAAACCTGAAAACTTTTTGAGAATATATCACCATTGCGTTCTACTTTCGCTTCTTTCAAGGAATTAAATTCAAGGCCGATGAACATCTTTTTTGCGCGCTCTCCAAACATTAAGGCAAAGTTAGAGCTACTTTTTAGTGACCAGTTTTTGATATATTCTATTATTTCTTTATCCGAAGGCAAATCATTTCCATTGAACCCGGGAGGGTCTGGGTAGACAGGTTTTTTACGAATAAACTGATTGAGATCACCGGCAAAATCTTTAAATTTCACCAAATCTCGAATTTGATCGTTTGACGGGTAATTTATCTTGCCAATAAACTCTCCATCGTTGACTGG
>JALRKF010000074.1 GCA_023254905.1 Crocinitomicaceae bacterium
AGCATTGTTCGACTGACCAGTATATCTATTTATGTTTTTCTCAACACGTGCACCTGCAGTAATATTGAATGCTTTTGTAACTGGAATTTCTCCCATCACATATCCGGATGTGATGTTTTGTGTTGCATCATAAATATTTGCTTTTTCCTGCTGACCAGTTGCATAAGTTCCCTGACCAGACTCCGTAGTATAAATGTTTTCAGGTTGAAAGAACCAATCTGGATCATTAGGAACCTGATTAGACATTCCATACAATCGGAAAACATATTCACTAACATCAAATGACCTTGTTTTATATGTGTTCAATCCACCATACTTCAACGTCCAATCACGATCCTCTCCCATTTTGAACTTATTTTCAAAGTCAAACTTCCCGCTCACATTGATTTCGTTCAAGCTTCTGAAGATTCTTCTTACCTCAGCTCCTACTGATTCTTCCCATAAGTAAATTGGATTATCCGGAGTAGAGAAGTCAGCGAGCTCTAAAGCCGTTGAACGGATATCAGGATCTGAAATTCTTGATAAGGTTGGTGACAATGCCCATGTCATTTTGAAACGACCTGCTGAATCAAGGAAGTGAGTTCCATTGAGGTTTACGTTACTAATCGAACGTTGTGAGTACTGAAGACCATGCTTGATCAATTGTGCTTGGTTACTGTCATAGTTTGTTTCATTTAACAAGGCTGTAGTCATTGTTCCATTCTGAGTATGGAACATCACCAATGAGATCTTATTTCTATTGAATTTAATCGACTGTCCGAGCAAAGCTGTCCACATCACATCTTTCACAGAAAGTTGTCCTCTCGATGTTCTGTCCCGGAACAGTTCTGTTTCGTTCAAGTCCGTATCACGAATAAATTCGTTGTACTCTACATCATCGTAATAGTTGTTATTCGTCCGGTAATTCATCACTAAGTTGTAACCATACGACCATTTCTTCAAGGAGTCCTTTCTCATAGGCTTGTTAATCTGATCACCGTAAGCGAACGCATGGTTCTGGTTCATGAAGCTAAAAGTCTTCTGAGTTGACATCGTTTGACCAAACCTCCTCGTTAAATTTTCTGTAAAATCATCCCCTTGAGACGGATGAGGTATCTCAGTAGTTGGACTTATTGGCTGTTGTCTAGTTCCATCATCAAATCCGAGAAAATCGAGCGCACCGCCCGAATATCCAATGAAGTCAGGATTGAATGTTGCGTTCATATTATAGCCGAGACCACCCTTCGCGTAAAGAGTCTTTCTACCAGGGAAATCTTTTGTTTGGATATTTACTAAACCACCAGTAAAATCGCCAGTTAAGTTTGGCGTAAAAGTTTTATAAACAGTAATATTATCGATCATCACAGCTGGAAAAATATCCATCTGAACAGAATTTCTATCCGGATCAAGACCAGGAATATCCATTCCATTCAAGATCGTTTTTGTGTAGCGATCTCCCAATCCACGGATATAAACATTCTTGCCATCTTCTACTGAAGCAGCTGGTACCATTTGTACAGCATCTGCTGCATTTGTTACACCGGAGTTTCGGATCTGCTCTTTCGGCATTTCGTCAGAAGTAGCAGTCTCCTCCATTCTTCGTTTGTCAGAACCTTCAAGCGTAGTTGGCGGACCTGTCGTCTTGACGACAACTACTTTAATATCATCAAATTTTTGAACTGCCTTATCTTTACCTATCTCGATCACTAAATTCAATACACGACTAGTTACCACTTCCACTAAAACCTCCTCATCAATATAGCCCTCGGTAGGGTTGGTGACCAGTAACTTGTGCTCTCCTGAAGTTGTATTTATACTAAATGCACCATCGAAGTCAGTTTTCGCCTTTCCAACACCATCAAGCTTCACTGTTGCGTTGAAAACTGGTTCTCCTGTTTTCACATCCTTCACTTCACCGCGTATAGTTTCTTGAGAAAACCCTAAGACGCTTAAAATCAGTGTCGATACTAATAATTTCAGTTCTAAAATTCTCATTTAATCATATTTACTACAAAAGTCCACCGGGAAATCCCGGTGGACTTTTGGTATTTTATTTTAGTCTTAAGCTCGTATACTTAAGGAATAATTTACAGCTTGTTGTTCACGTGCATCCAAGTCCATCCCCAAGCAGTTGGACCACCAGCAGCTATTCCAGAAGTCATAATCGCTTCAGCTGCTGCTTGATCAACAGCAGGAACTGTACACTGGTTGGGTGTTGTCGCACCGTCATCCGATGCTGTGTAAACTGATACTGCAGTGAATGCTGAGCTAGTGAATGACAATGTTGGAGTAGCGTCAGTTAAGTGAGTGAACGCGTCCGTCTTAGGATCTGCACATGCATTCTGGTAAGAAGCACGGATCTTAGCTGTTCCAAGGTCAACGTTGTTGATTGTTCCTTGTGCTTTAGATTTGAAGTCACCTCTTGCATCTCCACCTCCGAATACATTACAAGTACCGTTGAGTAGAGTAAACATTCCATTCGTGTAAGTTGTTCCTTCTGGACCGTCGATCTCTAGTGCCTCATCAGAGTTCGCTCCGTTTATTACTAGGAAGTTGGAAACTGTTCCTGAATAGTTCATGTCGATATCGATACCGTCATCGCCCTGGAATCCAACGAGAACGTTAGAAGCATCAACAGATCCTCCGAAGAACTCAACTCCATCGTCAAGGTTAGCTACAACCTCGATGTTGCTTAAAGTAGTTCCATTTCCAACCCCACCAAGTGTCAAGCCATTGATCTCATTACCAGCTCCAATCAAAGCGCCACCGTGACGAATAGAAATATATGTCATCGAACCTGAATTATCAGCTACGTTAGTTCCTCCGAATGCTCCGAACGCATCAGAAGTTGGGATACCTTCAATTTGAGAAAGAGCATCTCCGTCAGCGGCTGAGATAGGAGCATTTCCGAGAATGATAACACCTCCCCAAAGACCCTGATCAGCCTCTGTCAAATTTGTTCCTGTTAATTCACCTGGCTGAATATTATCTAGAACCGAAGTAAAAATTATTGGGGCAGCAGCAGTACCGTTTGCATTTATCATTCCTCCTTGTGCAACAACCAATGCAGAAGCAAGAGTACCTGCTCCTTGTCTTCCTTTAATTACGGTTCCTGCCTCTATGGTAAGAGTCGCTCCAGATTTCACCACAACTTTTCCTGCAAGCTCGTAAATATTTGCCGCCGACCAAGTCGTATTCGTCGCAACCGAACCTGAAACAACGATTGTTTCTGATGCAGTCACTATTGGTGCATATTCACAATTTCCATCGTCCTTTTTTGCCTTTTCGTTATAGTTCAAAGCTGTTGGATCTGTACAACCTTTTCTGTTGCATGATGCTAGTGTGAGTGCCGCAGCCAACAGAATTACACTAAATTTTAAAACGTTTACTTTCATCGATTTCATTTTTAATTTTCGTTGACACAAAGATTATATATAAACATTGAATAGCTTTTTCCTCATGATTATGATTCTATGATAAATGAATTAAAACAATATTAATGTGTTAAGCCACTGTTAATTCGAAATGCTATAAATCGTTCAAAAGGTGTGTCTGGAGTTAACTTTTTCTTAAAGATTGTACTCAAATCTTAATTAATGAATAACACCAACATAATCATTCTGAACAGGCCTATTAATAACTTTAAATAGTTCAATTTTTGAGAATTAAACATGAATAAGAAGCATAATATTGTATTAATTGATGATGAGGAAGATATATTGGAATTCCTTTCTTACAACCTAAACAAAGAGGGGTATAAAACATTCGTAGCAAATAATGGTGGGGAAGGATTGAAATTGATCAAAGAAATTAGTCCATCACTGGTAATTGTTGATGTCATGATGCCCGAAATGGATGGGATTGAATTATGTCAATTGATTAGAAGTGAAATATCTCTGAATCAACCGATAATAACATTCTTAACTTCACGAAGTGAAGATTATTCACAAATTGCAGGTTTAGAGGCAGGTGCGGATGACTACATCACCAAGCCGATTCGACCAAGATTGCTTCTAAGTAAAATTGAATCCCTTCTAAGAAGACACAAAGACGCGCGCACGACAATGTCCAATCCAGATATACAAGTAGATCGAGAAACATTCACCGTGCTTTTTAAAGGAAACAACTTAGTGCTTCCGAAAAAAGAATTTGAGTTACTTGAGTTATTATCCAGTAAACCCGGTAAAGTATTTTCAAGAGATCAAATATTAATGAATATTTGGGGCGATGAGGCCATCGTGGGAGAACGAACAATAGATGTACATATCAGAAAACTTAGAGAGAAACTGGGTAATCACTATATTCGCACTGTAAAAGGAGTTGGTTACACATTCACAATTAATTGAAAGGACTCAGACCTATACACATTGTAATTATTGGAGGCTCTGCCAGCACATTACTTTTGTTTGCACTTTTGTCCGTTCTAAGTGTTAAGACAACACTTTGGGGAAACCTGATTCTTTCACTTTCCGTCTCTGCGATAACAAGTTCAATCTATTTCATAGTCATTAATAGATATATTACTGACCGCCTCAGAATTCTTTACCGCTCAATTCGTAAAGGGAAATTTGATAGTGAGAATAAATTGATCATCGACAATTCAGGTGATGCGATCGAGAAGGCCGAAATTGAGACAAAAAAATGGACGGAAGCGAGAATGCTTGAGATTTCCAAACTGAAAGAACAGGAAGAATACAGACGTGAGTTCCTTGGTAACCTTGCACATGAGTTAAAAACACCGGTATTTTCTATTCAGGGATATATTTTAACCCTTCTGGAAGGTGGGTTAGAGGATGAGACCATTAACCGAACATTCCTGGAAAGGGCTTCTAAAGCAATAGACCGGATGACTTCTATATTGGAGGACCTCGACCAACTTACAAGGTTCGAAGTGAATGAGATCAATCTGGATATAAAGCGATTCGATATTCGTGAATTAGTGAAAGACATCTACGAAGACCTTGAGATGAAGGCTAAGAAGAAAAAAATAAAACTTCAATTTGCGCCTGAAAACGAGTCACCAATTTTTGTAAGAGCAGACCGAAATAAAATAGCTCAGGTACTTACAAATTTAATTTCAAATAGTATTTCTTATGGAAATGAGAAAGGAAGATGCACCATTCGATTTTATGTCCTTGATGATATTGTTACAATTGAGGTATCTGATGATGGACCGGGAATCGAAGAATCACATATTCCAAGACTATTTGAAAGGTTCTATAGAGTCGAGAAAAGTAGAAATAGAAATGAAGGTGGCACAGGCCTTGGTCTCGCGATAGCAAAACATATCACTGAAGCACACGGTCAAACCATAAATGTTCGGAGCACCCCAAATGTAGGAAGCACTTTTACATTTAGTCTAGACAAAACTAAAAGGTAGACTAAGGTCTAGCGTCTTCCTTGATTATCGTTACGCGATCACCAATAGTTCCATTGGACGTCAAGTATTCAAATGATAACTTTCTACCCTCTATCTCTAATATAATCGCGCCTGGATTTTTATTATCATAAGCATACATGATCGGATGAGGCCAGGTTCTATGCACTCTACTCACTTTACCCGAAGATCCCATCACACAGTATACGGTACCTTTAGAGTTTTCACCTCCTTTTACATAGGGTTCATCTTTTTCTAAACTTCCACTTTCATCATTGATAACCTTCGTTGAATCCAATGTTTCAGACTTTCCATAATGACCATGCATCAGCATGCTTCTCTCATACGTATGAGAATGTCCATTCAATACAAGATCCACATAAAACGATTCAAGTAAAGGCAAAATTCGTTTACGCATTTGAGCCATTTTTCTATTCAGGAGGGTATTATCAGAGTTATGTGATCCCTTCGAATAGGGGGGATGATGCCAATATACAATAGTCCAGTCCTGTGTATTTGACTCAAGATCTTTTTTCAGCCATTGATACATCTCTCCAACTTGCTTTGTACTTTCGTCATAAGAATCGATTGAAATAAAATGGATATTTCCGAAATCATAGGAATAGTACTTTTCTGTTCTACTCGGAACTCCTCCGGCTTCGCCATTCGTTGGACAATTAAATATGTCGTAATACGCTGGTTTTTTCGAAAAGGGCAGATGATTGTTGTAGTCATGATTTCCAGGAGCAGGCCAAATCACAGAATTACTAAAGATCTCATCGTATCGGAAAAAGTTAGATTGATAATCCTTGTCCCTCCCACTTTGATACGCATTATCACCCAATAACAAGACACCATCAAAATGACTTCCCTTTCCTCGAATCACAGCATTCTTAACCGCTGTTTGTTCGGAATAACCTGTCCCACAATCGCCCAGAACTAAAAACGAATATGCTTTCAATTTACCTTTTGTGGGTAAGGTCTCAAAAAACCGACCTGAGCTGTAGACTAAATCTCCTAGGTTGTAATAGTATCTGGTATCTGCCTCAAGTTGGGTTATTTCAATCTCGTGATCTGTGGTTTGGATACTCAGTTCAATACGGTTGTTCAATTGTGTTGAATCGAGACCGTATCGTATTACTGAATTCTGAGCGGTCGAGGTCTTCCAACGAACTATGATCGAAGATTGAGTTGCAAGTTGCAAGTATGGGCCACGAATGATCTCATTTTCTTGACTGCAAACTTCCATACTTAGAGCAACAAATAACAGCACTATGCAAAAGTTTAAAACCGAATTTTTCATAGAATAAAAAAGCCTCCCGAAGGAGGCCTTAAGGTATTAACTATTGATTTAATCTCTTACCAAGTGAAGGAATCCATGTCCTTCCACTGTATCACCATTTGGGCCAGTTGCCACATATCGATAGAAGTAAACTCCCTCCGCTGATTCTGTCCCAGATTGCGTTAAACCATCCCATCCTGGATTCGGACCAACAGATTCATACATCACGTTCCCCCATCGGTTCGTGATCACAAGTTCAATTTCTACTGTGTTTGTGGTTGTTAAATAGAAAACATCATTATCTCCATCTAAATTTGGAGTAAAAACATTTGGAGCAT
>JALRKF010000003.1 GCA_023254905.1 Crocinitomicaceae bacterium
TCACCAGAGATCGATATATTCGGAAACGGATTCGAGATCGAAGATGGAACGAAGGCGACTTCATTCAGTGCAGGAACGAATTTTGGCAGTGTTTCTGAGTGTAATGGATCAGCAACAAGTACTTTCTTAATTAAAAACAATGGCACTGATACGTTGTATTTTACAGGATCACCGAAAATAAATATAATAGGAATACATTCGAGTAATTTCTCAATTGTTCAGCAGCCAGTTGTAGATTTCCTTCTTCCAGATGAGCAATTTTCTTTCGATGTAATATTCGATCCTAATTCATCTGGAAATAAAAATGCGCGAATTCGAGTTTCAACCAATGATTGTGATGAATCACCTTACACGTTCTTCATCAGAGGTCGAGGCACACCTTGTGTACAAGGCGGAGGGTCTGCACTTGTATTGAATGATGAAATCCATGAGGTACAGACACCTGCAGAGGAGTATAGTCTTCAGTTAAATGATGAGGATGCACTCATTGCGGATCAGCTTACAATTCAATTGTATCCGAATCCGAACAATGGAAGATTCTATCTGAATTTATCTGAGCTTCCTGAGGATGCCATGGTTATGATCTATAACTCACTTGGTCAGATCGTTTACAGCGAGAATACACCAAACAAGTTAAGTGAAATTCAAACCAACGGTCTGAACATGGGTGCATACATTGTGAAAGTTATTTCAGGTGAGAATACTTCGCAAATAAGAATGTTAATTCAGAACCATTAAAGTTCTGTTTTCAATAAAACTATATCTAAGCAGAATAATTCTTATGAGAAGAGGAGCTCGGAAATTAAGCCATTATCATCGTATTGCTTGAAACTTCCATCCAATTGATCAGTCAAACTCTCTATTATTTCCATCCCAAGTCCATATCCCGGATTATTCCCCTTTCCTGGTCCATTATCCTTAAATAATACCTGAATGCCCTTGTCATTGTTTTTGCACTGAACAAAAAGCATTGGTGATTCAATTTTCATCAGTGCATATTTGAAAGAATTCGTTATCACTTCATTGGAGATCAAACCCAATGGAATTGCTTTTGTTATGTCTAAGTTAATAGATTCAATATCCAGCTTAATTTTAACTTGGTCTTCAGGATCAAAAGAGTTTTTTAAGTTCCGAATTAACTCAATCAAGTACTCCCGAACTTCAATCCTATCAATATTTTTTCCATTGTGCAATTGTTCTTGAACGGCAGCCATGGAGAATACTTTATTTTTCAGATCTTCAAAAAGAATAGAATCATCCGTATTTGTCACCTTCCTTTGTTGCATATTTATAAGGCTATGGATGATTGAGATATTATTTTTAACTCGATGATTTATTTCTTTTAAAAGTATGTCCTTTTGATTGACAAGATCCTCCAATGATTCTCGGTACTTCTTTTTTGCATCTGATTCTAGGCAGAGTGAAAGTAGTTGAGCGATGGATTGTGTAAAATTTTCCTCTTCTTTCGTCCAATTATGAAAATTCCTAGTAAACTCAAAACATATTACCCCAATCATATTGCCTTCGGATCTAACAGGTACATCGATCATGGAAAAGATGTCGTTGGGTTTTAGATAGGACTCAACAAGTTCTTCATTCATAGGCTCACTTCGAGCATCATCAGCGACTATAATCTCATTTTTTTTGAGGAACTTGAAATAATTCGGAAGATCCTTACTATGTAATGTGGATTCTTTACTGAATTCATTTTTGACTTTATCAAAAGCAAGCAGATTATTCAGTACGAGGTCTTTTTCATCAAAAATCCATGCATTTACTCGCTCGCATCCAATTGAATCAGCAGATTTCGACAGGATTTCCTTAATGAAATGATCAATATCTCCGGTGCGCAGAGATGCGCTTGTTGCGAGAGATTCTATTGTGTTGAAAAATTTCATGAACTTATTTGCACTAGATTAAAGAATTAAAATTTGGAAAAAGTTATTAAAGATTTGTCGTTAATCCTATTCGTAAATGCTGGTCTCCTTTGAATTGACCTCTAAAATAAATGATTATTTAAAATCAATAGTAAGTAAACATTCAATTCGAAATGAATTTCATTTTTTATTTAGGAGTTTTCCAATATTAAATTAATTATGTTTATTTTCGTCGTCATAATTACAGTAATGTTAAGAACACAGCTACATCATCATACTATTATTTGCGCTCAGGCGTCGGTGTAGCGATATGTAGTATTTATATTAAAAACCCGTCTGAGTAAACCAGACGGGATTTTTGTTGCCCTTGGTTTGCTCAGATAAGAAAAAATGAGATGAGTAAACTAAAAATTGCAATTCAAAAGAGCGGAAGACTCAATGAAGATTCATTGAAACTCCTCAAATCTTGTGGTATTAAGGTCGATAATGGAAAGGATCAGCTTAAAGTTGATGTTCCAAATTTCCCAATGGAGATTCTCTACCTACGTAACTCGGATATTCCCCAATATCTGGAGGATGGTGTTGCTGATATCGCAATAGTAGGTGAGAACCTGCTGATCGAAAAACGAAGAAAAGTTGAAGTGATTCAGAAGCTTGGGTTCTCTAAGTGCCGCGTTTCATTGGCTGTTCCGAAGGAAGTGGAAAATGCAGATCTATCTTATTTCCAAGGAAAGAAGATCGCAACTTCTTACCCCAATACGGTACAGAATTTCTTGAACGAAAAAGGAATTAAGTCAGATATCCACACAATATCAGGTTCTGTTGAGATTGCTCCGAATATTGGACTCGCCGATGGAATTTGTGATATCGTAAGTTCAGGTTCTACTTTGTTTAAGAATGGACTCAAAGAGACTGAAGTGATACTGAAGTCTGAGGCTGTTCTTGCTGCGTCGAGTGACTTGAATGAAGAGAAGCAAGCCATCCTGGATAAATTACTCTTCCGCATTAAAGCTGTATTGAAAGCGAAGAATACAAAGTACATCCTATTGAATGTTCCGAATGAGAAGATCGAAGAAGTGTCGCGTATTTTACCAGTGCTCAAATCGCCAACAATCTTACCGCTGGCTGAAGAAGGATGGAGTTCTTTACACTCAGTGATCGATGAAGAAAAGTTCTGGGAAGTGATCGATGAGCTGAAAGGTGCAGGTGCCGAAGGAATATTGGTTGTTCCAATTGATAAAATCGTATTGTAATGAGAATAGAAATAGATCCTAAAAAAGAAAGTTGGAATGAACTCTGTGAGCGTCCGTCCATTCAGCGCGATCAGTTAGAGGATCTGGTTGGAGGGATTCTGTCAGATGTAAAAGAAAATGGCGATGAAGCCTTGATTCGTTTGACTGCAAAGTTTGATGGGTCAGAGCTGGATTCTCTAAAAGTTTCTGAGCAGGAAATCTCAAAGGCTGAAGCGGTTTTATCTGAAGATCTGAAAGAAGCGATAAAACTTGCGAAGCAAAACATAGAAAAGTTTCACTCCTCTCAAAAAGAAACGGTAGAGAGAGTCGAAACTGTTCCAGGTGTTGTGTGTTGGAGAAAAAATATTGGAATAGAAAAGGTAGGACTATACATCCCAGGCGGAAGTGCACCTTTATTTTCAACGATTTTAATGTTGGGAGTTCCAGCAAACCTGGCCGGATGTAAAGAGATCGTACTTACGACTCCACCAGATCAAAATGGAGAGATCAATCCAGCAATATTGTATACGGCTTCGTTGGTAGGTGTAACGCAGATCTTTAAAGTGGGCGGTGCACAGGCAATTGCTGCACTTGCCTTCGGGACAGAATCCATACCTCAAACCTACAAGATCTTTGGTCCGGGAAATCAGTTCGTAACCAAAGCGAAAGAAATGGTGCAGATGAACGGTGTGGCTATCGACATGCCTGCCGGTCCGAGTGAAGTTCTTGTGATCGCAGATGAGACGTGTGATCCTGAGTTCGTAGCTGCAGATCTTTTATCTCAGGCAGAGCACGGAGCGGACAGTCAGGTAATCCTATTGACGGATAATGAAACTGTTCTTAAAAATGTTGAGATGGCATTAGCCGATCAATTGGAGAAGCTGCCTCGAAAAGAGGTGGCTGAAAAAGCACTGGAGTTTAGTAGGTTGATCAAACTGAAAGATATTACAGCGTGCGTTAAATTCAGTAATGAGTACGCTCCGGAGCACTTGATTTTGGCATCGGCGAATGCCCAAAATTGGATTGATGGTATTACAAACGCAGGTTCTGTGTTTGTAGGAAATTATAGCTGTGAAAGTGTTGGGGATTACGCAAGTGGAACGAATCACACATTGCCTACGAATGGATTTGCACGAAACTATAGCGGCGTATCCTTCGATAGCTTTGTACGCAAAGTCACCTTCCAGCAATTGGACGAAACAGGAATAAAGAATATTGGTCCGGCTGTTGAGTTAATGGCGGATGCGGAGGCGCTGTTCGCACACAAAAATGCGGTAACGTTGAGGCTTAAAAAATTGAGTAATGAAAATTAGTGAACTGGTTAGATCAAACATTAAAACGCTAAAACCGTATTCGAGTGCGCGTGATGAATTCAGTGGTACTGAAGGTGTCTTTCTTGATGCGAATGAAAATCCGTTCGGGGAGCTAAATCGTTACCCGGACCCTTACCAAAATAAATTAAAGCAGATTTTTGGTGAGATAAGGGAACTTCCTGTTAATCAGCTATTTGTAGGCAATGGTAGTGATGAGGTGATTGATGTTCTTTTTAGGACTTTCTGTGAACCTGGAAAGGACAAAGCTGTAACGTTTTCTCCTACTTACGGAATGTATCAAGTGTCTGCTGATATTAACAATATCGAGCTAATGAATATTCCGTTAACAGATTCATTTGAGATAGATCTGGATGTGTTCAAAAACTCAATTGATAGCGATGTAAAACTTGTATTTCTTTGCTCACCTAACAACCCAACAGGTAATGCGGTTAGTAATGATACAATTCGTGCAATTCTAGATAGTTTTAATGGAATTGTAACTGTGGATGAGGCGTATGCCGATTTCAACAGTGGTGATTCAGCTATTGAGTTAATCAATGAATATCCGAATTTGATCGTGAGCCAAACGATGAGTAAGGCTTGGGGATTGGCAGCAGCGCGTGTTGGTTTTGCCATTACTAGTGAGGAGGTAATCAGCTATATGAATAAGATTAAACCACCTTACAATGTGAGTGCCTTAAATCAGAAAGCTGCGATCGAAGCACTCAAAGACAAGGAAGGTTTCGATCAGCGATTAAAAACGATCCTAGAGGAAAAGGAGAACTTGAGAGCTGCATTGTCGAACTTGACAAAGGTTTCGAAGATCTATCCTTCAGATACGAACTTCTTACTGGTGGAATTTGAAGATGCCAATAGGACGTACGACGAACTGGTAGACAGAAAAGTCATTGTGCGTAATAGGAACGCATACGTGAAGAACTGTATTCGAATTACAGTTGGATCACAAGAGGAGAATGAAATATTAATAAACGCTTTAAAAGAACTGGAAGCATGAAAAAAGCACTTTTTATAGACAGAGACGGGACTATCGTAATTGAGCCGCCGGTTGATTATCAGTTGGATAGCTTAGAGAAGCTGGAGTTTTACCCGGGTGTATTTAGTAATCTTTCCAAGATCACACAGGAACTTGATTTTGAATTAGTGATGGTAACAAATCAAGATGGTTTAGGGACGGATTCCTTTCCGGAAGATACCTTCTGGCCAACACACAATAAGGTGTTAAAGGCTTTTGAAAATGAAGGTGTGGTCTTTGATGAAATCCTGATCGACAGAAGCTTCCCGGAAGATATGGCACCGACGCGTAAGCCAAGAACTGGATTATTGAACAAATACATTTATGGTGACTATGATCTAGCTAATTCTTATGTGATCGGTGACCGTGAAACGGATATCGAATTGGCCGAAAATTTGGGTGCTCAGGGTATCTTTATTGGTGATTCGTGTAGCCGTGAAACAGTACTAACAACAATAAGTTGGGCAGAGATCTACAACTTTCTGACCGCAATCCCGAGAAAAGCATCGAACAGAAGAAAGACCAAAGAAACAGATATTGAAATCACTGTTGATTTGGATGGAACTGGTGTAAATCAAATATCTACCGGACTCGGATTCTTTGATCACATGTTGGAGCAAATCGCAAAGCACGGTGGAATTGATTTGACTGTGAAAGTGGATGGTGACCTGGAGATCGATGAGCACCACACAATCGAAGATGTAGCGATCACATTGGGAGAAACATTCGAGCAGGCTTTAGGGTCGAAAAAAGGGATCGAGCGATACGGTTTTTTACTGCCAATGGATGACTGCTTGTCTCAGGTTGCTATTGACTTTGGCGGAAGACCGTGGCTCGTTTGGGAGGCAGATTTCAAACGTGAAATGATCGGCGAGATGCCCACTGAAATGTTCATGCACTTTTTCAAATCATTCAGTGACGGAGCGAAGTGCAATCTGAATATCAAGGCCGAGGGAGAAAATGAACACCACAAGATCGAATCGATCTTCAAAGGATTCGCGAAAGCTATTAAAATGGCGGTTAGAAAAACAGGAGAGAATACTATCCCAAGTACAAAAGGAGTAATATGATAGCAATCATAAAATACAATGCGGGAAATATCCGATCTGTGCAGAATGCGCTTAACAGGTTGGGATATGAATCGGTTATAACGGATGATCCGGACAAGATCAAAGCGGCGAGTAAGGTGATCTTTCCGGGAGTTGGTGAAGCAAGTTCTGCTATGGAGTATTTGCGAGAGAGAAAATTGGACCTGGTGATTAAAGACCTCACGCAGCCTGTTTTAGGAATTTGCTTGGGACTGCAGCTGATGTGTAAACATACTGAAGAAGGTGATACGGAATGCCTGGGGATCTTTGATAACAGTGTGATTAAGTTTACAGGGGACGGATTGATACCACATATGGGATGGAATGAACACTCAAAAACAGAGGGGCAATTGTTTGGAGGAGTAGATGCTACGGATGATGTTTATTTCGTACACAGTTATTATGCTACCGTGAATGCAAATACGAAAGCAGTTTGTGAGTACATTCAGCCATTTAGCTCAGTGCTTAACAAGGACAACTTTTATGCAACGCAGTTTCACCCGGAAAAGTCAGCATCTGTGGGTGAGAAAATTTTAAGAAACTTTCTAGAACTATGAGAATAATTCCAGCGATAGATATAATTGACGGTAAGTGCGTTCGTCTCACCAAAGGAGACTACAGCACAAAAAAAGTCTACAATGAAGATCCGTTAGAAATAGCGAAGGAGTTTGAAGGAAATGGCATTCAGTATTTACACTTGGTAGATTTAGACGGTGCGCGCTCTGGGAAGATCATTAATCACAAAGTGCTTTCCGAAATTGCAAGTAAGACATCGCTCAATATTGATTTTGGAGGTGGATTGAAGTCAGACAGTGACCTCAAAATAGCATTTGATTCCGGAGCAACGCAAATCACAGGAGGTAGTATAGCTGTAAAAGACCGTGATACTTTTATCAATTGGTTGGATCAGTTTGGACCTGAGAAGATTATTTTGGGTGCGGATTACAAAGACAGAATGATAGCAACGAATGGATGGGAAGAAGGGTCCGAGCTGGATGTTTTAGATTTCATTCAGGGATATGAAGCTAGAGGGGTGCGATCAGTGATCTCTACGGATATAGCGAAAGATGGAATGCTGCAAGGGCCCTCTTTGGAATTGTACAAAGAGATCTTGGAGAAAACGAACGTGGAATTAATTGCCAGCGGCGGTGTCTCTAATATGCAGGATCTGTATGATCTGAAAGAATTGGGATGTAATGGGGCTATCGTTGGGAAAGCGATCTATGAAGGAAATATCTCATTGAAAGAATTGAGTAAGCTATGTTAAAGAAAAGAATCATACCCTGTTTGGACATCCAAAATGGAAGAACGGTTAAAGGGGTTAATTTCGTTGGTATTAGAGATGCAGGAGATCCAATTGATCTGGCGAAACGTTATGTGAAAGAAGGGGCGGATGAGCTTGTGTTTTTGGATATCACAGCTACAGTTGAGAAAAGAGATACATTGGTAGACCTTGTTGAACGTGTGGCTGCTGAGATCGATATTCCGTTTACTGTGGGCGGTGGTATTAATTCTGTTGAAGACGTGTCACGGATTATTAAGGCGGGTGCTGATAAGGTTTCGATCAATTCATCTGCAGTTAGAAGACCCGAGTTGATCAAAGAAATCGCTGATCAGTTTGGAAGTCAGTGTGTGGTATTGGCCATCGATACAAAGAACACAGATGACGATTGGAAAGTGTTTGTGAAGGGTGGAAGAGAAGAAACTGAGCTTTATGCATTGGATTGGGCCAAGAAAGGTGTTGAGCTCGGTGCAGGGGAGATCTTGCTGACTTCCATGAACAATGATGGAACCAAACAAGGTTTTGCTTTAGATATAACAGATGAAATAAGTGCTGCGACAGGTGTGCCTGTGATCGCTTCGGGTGGAGCAGGTGCCAAAGATCACTTCGAGGAACTGTTCAAAACGACGAAGGCAACAGCGGGACTGGCGGCAAGCATTTTTCACTACAATGAGATACCGATCCCAGAGCTCAAAGATTATTTACGAAACAAAGAAATTCCGGTAAGATGAATATAGATTTTAAGAAAGGTAACGGACTTGTGCCCGTGGTTGTGCAGGATAACAATACACTCCAGGTTTTGATGTTAGGGTATATGAATGAGGAGGCGTATCAAAAAACGTTGGAGTCGAAATTTGTGACGTTTTACAGTCGTTCGAAAGAAAGGCTTTGGACGAAAGGGGAGTCCTCAGGCAATACATTGGAATTAGTTGATGTGATGATCGATTGTGATCAGGATACGTTGTTGATCAAAGCAAATCCAAATGGTCCAACTTGTCACACAGGTTCAATGTCTTGCTTCAAAGAAGAAACAGGGAAAGGTTTCATTTATGAATTGGAACAGACCATCAATGACAGAATTGATTCAAATGATCCTGATTCATACACAAACAAGCTTTTTCGCAGAGGGATCAATAAAGTGGCTCAGAAAGTAGGAGAAGAGGCCGTAGAGGTTGTAATTGAATCGAAAGACAATGATGATAATTTGTTTAAAAATGAGGCAGCCGATTTACTTTATCATTTTCTGATTTTACTGAAGGCCAAAGGTGTTAAACTTCAAGACATAGAGGATGTATTGAAAGAAAGAAGTAAAAACTAAATTATAGCCGTTATTTTTCATTAATTTTCAGCTATGTGGGTTGTTGTATTTTTTGCCTTTCTTGTTCTTAATTTTGGTGCTCTAGCGTTAGGTGGCCTTTTTACTGGACAAGGTGTTACGTCAGAATGGTATACCAATTTAAATCAGGCACCTTGGACTCCTCCTGGCTGGGTTTTTGGAGCAGCGTGGACAACCATTATGCTCTGCTTCACCTTTTACATGACTGCACTGTGGAAAACTACAGTTGCTAAGAAGAAAGTCATCTTACTTTTCATTTTACAGTGGTGTTTGAATGTTATTTGGAATCCTGTTTTTTTCTACAACCGTTGGGTTGCTGTTGGATTGATCGTTATTACTGGATTAACCTTTCTCACGGGCTTCTTCCTAATTGGATTTAGAAGAGAGCTCAGGTGGAAAGTGGTTTTTGTACTGCCATATTTTTTGTGGCTTCTTATAGCGACTTCATTGAATACATATATTTTCCTTTATAATTAATCAATTCACAAAATATTTCAGCAGACCAAATGCAAAAGTCAGTAACTCTACCAGCATTTAAGAGAGGGTTTCACCTCATAACCGCGTATATTGAGGAGGCAATTGATCTTCCTGATTCGGGAGTTTTGCACGTTTTTATTAAGCATACATCGGCTGGATTAACCATCAATGAGAATGCTGACCCTTCTGTAAGAACAGATTTGGAAGCATCGTTTAATCATGTTTTTCGTGAGAATGAACATTTTTATCGACATATTTACGAGGGATCGGATGATATGCCTGCTCATATTAAATCTACTGTGGTAGGCTCCTCCGTTTTAATTCCCATAACAAACGGTAAATTGAATCTCGGTACCTGGCAAGGTGTCTATTTGTGTGAATTTCGCAACAGAGGAGGTGAACGAAATATCGTATTGACTGTGTTAAAATAGGTGTTCAATTAAACCTTTTCGTTTTGCTGCTGTCCAATTAACAGAAATTAAAAAAGTAGAGAGTGATGAAATTGAGAGTAGCGTTTATTTTGATGTTGGTATTTATTGGATTAGTGTCGATGTCTAGAGCCCAATCATGGGAGAGATTAGGATCTCGAGCAGTTAATTTTGGACTTGATCGTGATGTTATCAACGTAGGGGCACATGAAGGTGCATTTACCAAACTAAAGATCCAGGTTACAGGAGCCCCAGTGAATATGCACCGTGTGAAAGTAGAGTATATGAATGGAGATGTACAGAATTTACAGATCAAGGAGAACTTTTCGCCAGGATCCGGAACTAGAATTATAGATTTGAAAGGGAATAAAAGAATCATTCAGAGAATTACGTTTTTTTACGACACAAAAAATAGAGCAAAGAGAAGAGCAAAAGTTCATGTCTTTGGAAGACACTGAATTGTTTCGTTTAAGTAAGGATAGGGGGGCGATGCTCCCTTTTTTTGTTGATAATTATGGACAGATTGGAATGCTGTGTTAAATAGGCAATGTGTTCTGTAAATTAGAGACATCCAAACTCTGAGGCGTGTTCTTGAACATTATCTATGCGCTCGGTATGATTAGGATGTGTGCTGATCAGAGCTTCGATCTTGTTATCGCCTTGGTCTTCAAATTTGGAAAAAAACTGACCGATACCATCTGCATCGTAGTTCGTATTGCAAAGGTATAAGACAGAATACTCATCCGCTTCTCGTTCATGTTTTCTTGAGTGTCTCAAATTAAGCAGTCCAGCGGCAATTTGTGCGCCAAGTTCACTATCACTGTCTGTTAGAAAAGAAATCAGTAGCTGAACTCCATAAACAGCAGTCAATTGTCGCGTGCCATGTCTTTTGTCTGCGTGGGCAATTTCATGGGCAATAACACCTGCTAATTCCGAATTATTGTCCACGAAATCCAGTAGTCCTGTGTATACAAAAATGTATCCTCCAGGTGCGCACATAGCATTTACAGTCTTGTCATCATCGATTATTGTTAATATCCAGTCAAAGTCCTTTTCGTGTTCAACTTTTCCTGAATTTAAAACATCTTGAATAATATTTTCTACTCTTTCGTACTGTTGTAGATTTCTCTCGCGGGCAAGAACAGAGTATTCAGAATTGTTGTGTATTTCATTGTATAATTCCTCGCCGAATCGTTTGTCATCCTCAAGACTAAAGACGTTAATCTTCACCTTTTTCATTTCATCTCCGAGATCAGTGGCCATTGTTCCAATTTTTTCGATGGCATCTGCACTCCAATTATCAGAATCGGGCCATTTTTCTTTAACCCACTTTTTTGAATCTTTATAACTGTCTTTTGTCCATGTTTTGAATTGGTCCCAATAGTTATCCTCATTTTCTTTTTCTTCCGATAAGGTCTCGTTTATTTCTTCCGCAGTGCTTGGGGAATTATCAGTAGCTTGACCACAAGAGATTATGGAACAGATAATAATTGAACAGACGAGTAATTTTTTCAATGTTGATTGTGTTTTGAGCATGAACCAAATAATGCCGATCGAATAATCCTTTTATTTGGTACCTGATAGATTTGATTCAAATTTATTGTGAATGATCATTATGACGAAACCGAAAAGAACCGCACCAATGATCAATGCATTATTAACTAAACCTTCCGTGGAAAAGGAAACTTTTATTAAGATGGTGGATATTACAAAACCTGAATTCCTTATTATTTGGTGGAACTTGTCAGAATAAAAGAAAGATGCTAAAAGTAACAGTACATCGACAACTATCAGTATCGTGAAAAATTCATCGAAGAAAATATTATTTATGCTTTTAAATGAATCGATTCCATTATCTATATTGATGAAGGTGGCATCTACCCAGACAACAAATGCTGAAACAGCGAGGGCTATTAAAACAGGAACCAATAGCACAGCAATAATCTTCTTTAATTGAATAAAGGTTTGTATGTTCTTTTCTTTTGGCTGGATTTCTTTTTCTGTGAGGACTCTCTTTTTTACATTCTTATAAAAGAAGTAGATTGTAATGAATAGAACTAAAGAGGTAATAACATCGTACGTAAAGTATAAATCGCTTCTCGATTGAAACCAATTTGATTCTAGCTCAAGGTTTGCAATATCCTTGAATATCCTTCTGATAACAATTAGAGTAATTATTTCATATTGTTTTCCGATATAAAATGAGATTGACTTTGGAAGAAAGAAAATCAACAAATAAACCTCATAGACTAGAATAAATGAAAATGGAGTATAGATAGCTGCAATAGGGTTATCTAGCAGCTTTGAATCGATGTTGATTACACCATAACTCGAAAGTGCTATCAATGATAAATGAATCAAATAGCTTGTGATGGCAATGGAAAGTATGACCTTTTCACTGCGCTCTTTCACTTTGAGTGAGAGCATACTCTTAAAAACCTTACCAATTATATTTTTCTCACTCATGTCATCTCAATTTAGGCATGTTTAGATGCTTCTTAAGATAACTATTTATATCTAAAAGTTCGTGACTAAGAAACTTACTTAACTTCTGCGATCTTGATTCTTCTTAAATAATCTAATTGACCACGATGCCTGGACATATGGCAACAGAGCTGTACCAGAAAAAAGCCAATGGATCTTCCTTGATGGCGAGGCGGCGGAGAGGGCATTTCATTTTCAAGCTTCTCTTCGGTTAAATTATTAAGGCTCTCGGTTATTGTTTTCTTGGTGAATTCGATATAATCTATGAGTTCTTGTTTGGTAAGATCAAAATTATTGAATTCTGCATCTCGATCTCTTATGAAATCACTATTTCCAAGAAGATGTCCGATAAAATGATTTAAGTTACCACAGATATGATATGCCAAAGTCCCGACGGAATTAATAACGCCATTAGCAGAAACCCAAATAAGTTCGTCGGGTGTTGATCGTATTTCCTCCTGAAGTGCACTAAGATCTCTTGCAATGATTATTCGTACGTCAGCTATTAATGCCATATAAATTGGATTTTAATGTTAGCTTATTTTCAATTTGTGGAGAGCTTAGATTCCCTTTTCCCCAAACTTTTTCTGTTTTTATATTTATTTTCTCTATAATTTCCTTCGATAGCTTTTCTTGCCAACCATAAGTTTTACCAGCTCTAAAAAAAGTCTTTGGATTGAAGTGGAAGCTCTGAGGGTTCTCACTAATTTCCTTTTTCATTTTATTGAAATCAGTAGATGAAACAACATTATTTAAATCATTGATAGAAAGTATTTTATGTGGATAAATAAAATTATTTAAAAGCTGGGCTGATGGAAGCTTTTCTTCTACCAGATTTTCATAGCGCATGATAAGAAGTTGCCTGGGATCAATTTTTCCTTCACATCCATTTATCCAATGTAAAGTATGTTTATAGTAATCTCCAAAATACAATTTTCCGTCTAAGAAAATATCTACAAAATCTTCCATCGTAATGCTTTCATCAACACCTAGCATTGGATGAGATTTATAAAAATGAAATTGAGATTCGCAAGTGCCCCTTGGATCGCGAAAAACAAAAATAAACCGTGAATCTTTGTGTAGTTTTTTAAATGGTAGGTCTTGCCCGGAGCAATGCAGGTACCATACTCTTGGCATGCCTGCTGTTTTTTCTAAAAATGTTTTGAATGCATCCAATCCATATTGAGAGACCAATACTTCTGGCCATGGTATTGTATGATGACCAATGTCTCCGCTGAAAATTCCATTATCAGCCTTGTATGGATAACATCTCCTTAATATCTCAGAAACAAATCGTTTGGTTAAATGTGTCCCAACTTTTTGGTGTGTAGTAATAAATATGTCGTTCTCATCTGTATGCCAAAATTTTTGAAGTTCATTGATAGCCGCCTTATTATAGAAGGGAGGATAGACTCTGTTATCCCACTTTTGATGCAGAAAGCCCTTTTCATTCAGATATTTTAGATTTCCGAATGATCTTAAACCGCCATGCTTCTCTTTCCTCTCCATTTTAAGTAGCTCGTTATAACTTTCCGACCAGTAATCCGCATTCTGTTTGAATAATGGTATGATTTATTCCGTTTTCTAAAAAATAATGCAAAAATTCAGCGCACTCCTCCGATCTATCTATTACATTATCGGCCAGTAAAAGGGTTCCTTTTTTAACCAAATTTTTCTCTAACAATAAGTCAAGCTGCCTTTTATAGTGACTTTTCTGAGCGTCAAAAAAGATTAGATCATATGTACCTTCTAGTTTGTTAATCATATCTAATGCCTCACCAATATGCACTTTTCCTGGTACTTCTAAGCGATCAAATCTCTCTTGGGTGTCAACACCAACATCGTGATCGAATTCGATGGTGTCAATGAAGCAGTTTTCATTCATTCCTAACGCCAAATAAAGTGCCGATAGCCCGTGTGCTGTGCCTATCTCTAAGATCCTAACCGGGTCTTCTGCTATTACAAGACTTTGAAGAATTATTCCT
Organism: Crocinitomicaceae bacterium; assembly: GCA_023254905.1. Taxonomy (GTDB): domain Bacteria; phylum Bacteroidota; class Bacteroidia; order Flavobacteriales_D; family Crocinitomicaceae; genus UBA4466. The sequence continues at coordinate 14,536 of JALRKF010000003.1, forward strand.
GTGTCACTTCTGATAGGATTTCTCCAACCATAGCTACCAGAACTATTGGTATAACTTTCTCCCTGTTTACTAAATTTTTCGAGTAGTTCTATTTCTGAAATTACTTCGGTTCTATGCATGAAATCAGTGAATAAATTCAAGTTAACTAATCGAAATAAGAGGATAACAATCAACCTTTATTTTGAGTGAACTAACTTAAAAAAACTTGAAATAAATAACAATACTTTTGTAATCATTTCCATTGAATAAGATCGGTCTTCTGCCGCCCTCTTTATTTATACGCACTCTCCTTCACAGTGAACGGTCTTGTTCAAATTCTCATCGTAGGTAAAGTGCTTGATATATTTATTTGTGCCGTCCAGATATTTTTCCTCTCTTTGAATAAGACCCTCCTTAAAGTAAGTTTTGGTAAGCTCCGCGTCTTCATCGCCACTCCAAACAATATCTACAATTTTTTGCGTCTTTCTTCTTCCTGCTGCGTTACTAATTTCCACGTTCCTTATTGCAATCTTGCCATCAGACATAGAAAACTCAATATCGTAAGCGAATTCATTACCGAACCATTGAGACCTTCCTACCCAATGCTCTCTTTCTCCCGTTGCAAGAATGTTTTGTGTTTTCCAACGGTAATTTTTCTTGAATTTCTCTTTTTCTGTTGCTTCTCTGTAACTGATGTCCGCCCACATAGGAAACCTATTCATGGGGTTCGCTCTTTCATAGGCAATGGTTAAGATTGAATTACCATTCTCATACTTTGATAACTTGATGATTTCATTCCCATCCTCGTTGTATTCCAGTTTAACTCCAGAGTGCTTCTTAGATTTTAAATCATTATCCGAAAGTATAGATTGAGGATTATTATTGATCCATGCATTCAACCTATCTTTTTGATAGTCATTCTCTATTCTTTTCCCTTCATGTAGCATAGCGTTTATTATCCAGCGATGATCCTCTGAAAGCTCCAGAATCTGTTCCGTGATCTTTTTATTATTGATAGTACTATCGATCTTCGTATCGTTTGCAGCAATATTATTTTCAGATTGTACATTTTTCTCAACATCCCCACAGGCTGCCAACAAAAGATTGAGAATTATTAA
>JALRKF010000113.1 GCA_023254905.1 Crocinitomicaceae bacterium
AGCCAAAAATACAAGCTGCTTGTCCCACATTTAGGCGCTCCACCAATGATTACATTCGGATATGAAACAATTCCTGCACTCATTTAGTGATTGGTCTGATTTTATATTTCTCTAAAGATTCATTAATAAATTGATACGAGGTGTCCCTATCTGATAGCACCTTGTCAATGGCTGACTTTTCATGGTTAGAAAGTTGATCTTTCCATTTAGTCAATGGATTACCTTTAGTTGTTGTATTCACCAAAACAGTTCCTTGACTTGCTATTTTCAATGCCTCATCATGGTGCATTTCTTCTAAGTCTAATGCTTTGAATAATGACAACAGAATTCCTTTTTGATTTCTTACCAAGTCTTCATAACTAATCACAATTTTCTTGGCGAAAGGAGCATTATCTAGCTCTTTTAATGCTAGCTCATTCATACGCATCCACATCTCAGGAATAATTGAAAAATCACCCGGAAATGTTCTCTCTCTATTCTGGTTTTGAAAGGTTCTGCCGTAACATGAATTGGGCGATTCTTCAAGAAAATAACTACGGCCGTCAAAGGCATGTAGCTTTTCGAAATGATATTTCATAGACGCCGAATGACTATAAATGTCACGAACGATTAAGATCAATGTGCTGCTTGGAAATAGACCGCCTACATAAGATAGCTTATTCATCAAATGGGGGCTCTTATTTAATGGCTTTAGATTATTCCAATCATATTCTGCTCTTCCTAGGCCATGAAAAAACTTTAGATAGGAGCGCATCGCCGCACGCTTTAATGACTTTGATTCATTGATGAAATCTTGAATGTAAGAAGTCATCTGAAACGTGTATTCTGTCGTTACATGCGAAGCGTTTCGATATTCACAAGTACCAGAAATAGCGGCGCCGCCGATATCAGTCCATACATCATTCATCTCCACACCTATTTTCAAAAGTTGCGGATGGGAGGCCAATTTATCTGCTAAAAACGTTGTGCCCGAACGCATGCATCCCGTCAAGAAAACTGGAGGATGGTATTGTTTGGCTTTGGGTTCTCCGTGTGTTCTAAAATAATCTCGTAGTCCTTGTGCTAGTTTAATCATGATCTGAATTCGTCACAAAGCTCAACCACCCGATGTGAGATTTGTGTTATTATTTCATTCTCTAAACCAAAATACAAAGGCAGACACAATATGGATTTTGAAATTTCTGAAGCCACCGGAGTATCTCCTTGTTCTTCGATATAGGAAAGCGTATTCAATGCAGGGTAGAAATATCTTCGCGCAATAATGTTCTCATTACCTAATCCATTATATACGTGCAATGCCTCTTGTTCACTTTGAAATACTACTGGATAGTAGCTTTTATTCCACTGCACATTATCTTCTATATGAGGGAATTTTAACCCAGAACCTAGAAGTATTGAATTATAAACATCGTGCTGTCGTGCTCTATCAGCAATAATTTCTTGAGCGTATCTTAAGTTGACTAGTCCAATTGCTGCATGTATTTCACTGTTCTTGGCATTAATTCCAACCCCATCAAAAATTTCTGGTCCGTAGTGTCCAAAATTTCGAAGTCGGTCGATTCTGTACCGTAACGGAGAGACCTTTCCTGATAATGAATCGACCTTTGGCGAATGATCATTTACAAAAATTGCACCACCTTCAACACAATGCATAAGCTTGGTTGCATGGAGACTCAAGGTGCTTAAATGGCCAAAAGACATCACTGACTTCCCATTTATCTCAGTACCGAAACAATGCGCGGCATCGTAAATTACTTTCAACTTGTATTGATCCGCAAGTTTTGCGATGGCATCCACATTACACGGAACACCGAAAACATGTGTCGCGAGTATAGCACTGGTTTTCTCTGTAATTGCTGCTTCTATTTTATTTACATCAATATTGAATGTAAAGGGATCTATATCCACAAAAACAGGTGTACAGCCCTCCCAAACAATACTTGAAGTGGTCGCCACATACGAAAATGGTGTAGTGATAATTTCACCAGATAGGTTAAATGCCTTAATAGCAACTTGAATGGCAATAGTGCCGTTACTCACAATGCTACAATCTGACGTCCCCAGAAATCCATTTAGTTTTTCTTCAAACTCATTAAGTAACGGGCCATTATTCGTTAACCATTGTGCATCCCAAGCGCGCTGAATTTCAGCACTGACTTCCTCATAAGGAGCTTGAAATGGCTTTGTGACTAGAATCTTTGACATACAACAAAGCTACAAGCTTTAATCCATTAAATTTTATTTCTAAACCAGGTATAGCCTAATGTACAGCCAAAAAGGATAATAAGATTTGATATCGCCAAACCTAAAAATCCTTCATACTCTATTAAGGTTGCCCCCAAATAAATTAGCGCGGCAAGGGCAAGAAGCTGAAATTGGACCCAACTAAAAGGCTGCATTTGTTCCATTCGATACAAATAAACGGCCTTGACAACATTAAAAATGGAATACGCTATGATTAACGAATAACCCACACCATCTATACCAAACTTCGGAATGAGCAGGAAATTCAGCCCAATAAGCAAACCGACCAATCCACTGATTGCAATCAAATTCCATTTATAATGTGGACCATTAGAAAGGATTTCTCCATTTGCTCCAAAACTATAGTCGATTACTCGTGAAATAAGAATGAGTACTACAACACTTTTTGCAGGCTCGAATCTTGTTGGATCCGGAATTAAATTGAAAATCGCATCCAAATTTGGAACAATTGTCACAAAGCTCAAAAGCGCTACCGCCATTAAAACCCTGGACGTTCGAGCATATATTTTCTGGATTGCAACCGAATTTTTATCATTCCAATGATTCGCAAATTGAGGAGAAAGGGCTTGGGAAACAGGCCGTCTTACACCATCTACAAAACTCCCAATAAAAAATGCAATGCTGTACACTCCTAATGCTTCATAATCCAATAATGAAGCTACCATTTGACTGTCAATGGTGGCTAAACTCATCGTCATAACTGCCATTACAATTCCACTACTTGAAAAGAAAAGCAGTTCTCTTCCTAACCCTAGATTTAAAGCCTTGGGCACTCTCAATGGCAATCCTTTTAGGTATAGACTATAACCGAGGACCGCAATTCCAACAATTAAATGAGCCATTGCGAAATAGTTCATCCATGCCCCGAATCCTATGGTGTTAATACTGACTAAAAAAGCAGTGAGCAATAATATTAGTCGTATTCCAACATTTTTTAAAAAAAATGGAATGGAGATTCGTTTTGCAGTAGAAGAAATGGATAGACCTAGTGTATAGGCCATTGTCCCTGCGATAACCACACCTAAAACGCGGATTTCTTTATGAACTGGGACATCCAGTAACTCCGCGAATGATTGATGAAATATCGAAAAGATTATACCCATCACCGTTGTGGTGGTAACGGCAATGAACAACATATTAGAGAGAAACTGGCTCGCCACTTCTCCATCAAATTTATTCTGATACCTGACATAGGTTCTGTGGATACCTAATAACGCAAGTGCTGCTATTAAAACACCAGTACGCTCTACCCATCGATAAATACCTATTTCTTCCAAGCTAAACGCCAGTGGGAATAGCCAAATATTATTTATCACGCCTAATCCGATGCCAATGAAATTAGAGACGCTTCCTTTAATAATTTGTCGCTTGAATACACTCACGACACACTCAAGAGTAAAAGTTCTTTAACATAGAATGCCAAGGCACCTCCCATGAGGGGACCACAAATTGGAATCCAGGCATAATCCCATCCTGAATCCTTTTTATGTTTAATTGGCAGCAATTGATGAACAATTCTAGGCCCTAGATCCCTAGCAGGATTAATGGCATATCCTGTGGTACCCCCTAATCCTAGCCCTATAACCCAAACTAATAGAGCTACGGGTAATGCCCCAACACTACCTAACCCTATTGGTGTCTCTTGATCATTCACAATAGTGCTCCCCTCGGTGATGTAGAAAATCACAAACATCAATACAAAGGCCCCTACTGTTTCCCCAAAAAGATTGTTCCAATTACTACGTATTGCTGG
>JALRKF010000165.1 GCA_023254905.1 Crocinitomicaceae bacterium
CCCAATACCAATAAGACCAAAAATCACCAGAGCTAAACCTACGGTACTTAATATAAAACTTGTTTTTAGGACTCTTTTTTTATTTGGTTTGTCACTCACAACTTTCATATATGTCGCAGCTAATACCGGGTTGATTACGAGCGCAACAAATAATGATGACCCAAGTACAATCATTAAGGTGATAGGCAAGTACTTCATAAATTCCCCCATTATTCCAGGCCATATGGCCAGTGGGATAAACGCAGCTAGTGTTGTTGCCGTGGAGGCTATTATTGGCATAGCTATCTCACCAACTCCTTCAATCACTGCACGCCTGGCATTTTTGCCCTCCGCCATGTGGCGGTAAATATTTTCTACCGTAACAATACCATTATCCACAAGCATCCCTAGAGCAAGTACTAGAGAAAAGAGCACCATCACGTTGAGTGTAACCCCCATACTATTCAAGATGAGGAATGACATGAGCATAGATAAAGGAATAGCAATACCAACGAACACTGCGTTTCTCAACCCTAGGAAAAAAAGGAGCACACTAACAACTAGAAGAATACCGAAGATGATACTGTTCAGCAAATTGTCCACCATTTCTCGAGTATTATTGGACTGATCACTCGTTCGTGAAATACTTACATTATTCGGCACTGTTCCATCCTTTTGTGCCGTTTTCAAGATCTCGGTAATCTTGTCGCTGGCATCCAATAGGTTCTTGCCTCCTTGCTTCTTTACATCAAGCATTACCACAGGTGAACCAAATTCACGAGCGTAAGAAGTTGTGTCTCCATTTCCAAAAGAGACATCGGCCACATCTTCAAGTCGAACAGGTAGGAATTCATCTTGCTTGATGACGATCTTTTTCAACTCTTCTGCATCTTCAAATTCCCCTTCGATACGAATGGTTTTTCGAATACCATCCATTAAGAGCTCACCGCCCGGGATTGTTTGGTGTTCAGAATTTACAGCATTTTCAATATCATCTAGCGTGACGTTTACAGCCTGTGCTTTAATTGGGTCCACTTTGATACTCATTTCTTGCTCCTGAACACCTCTTATATCGACCTCACTTATTTCAGGAAGTTCCTCTATACGATCCTTCAATTCTTCCCCGATGTCTTTGAGTAGCTCCGAATTATCCCCTCTTAGGTTGATATTCATAATTGGGAATTCAGAAGGATCCATTTCAAATATGTTTGGTTCCGTCGGCAAGTCGGGGAAGCTCGGTTTTGAGCGTGCGTCATCTACGGCATCTTTCACTTTTTGAAGCGCTTTGTCTGCACTCATTTTGAAGTCAAACTTTACTCGGATAGTCGTGAACCCATGTACTGAGTTCGTATTGATTTCATCGACTAGTTTGATTCCCGCTACTTCTTTTTCAATAGTTCTACCAATCTTCTCCGACATATATTCCGGAGATGATCCTGGCTTTGCGATACCGATATATATTTCAGGAATCTGTAATTCAGGGAAGTTTTCCTTCGGCATAGAGTTATAAGCGAGGAAACCACCGAAAACGATTATGATCGCGATAAGAAATACAGTCTTGCGGTTATTCACCGAAAGTGTCGATAAGCCAAAACCTTTTGATTCTTTTTTCATTTCGATAATTCTTATTTCTTAATCTCGACTATATCGTTGTTCGCAACTCCTCTTGCACCATCTAAAACAACCAGATCTCCAGTTTTGATTTCTGAATTCTCAGATACAAGACATTCACCGTCATACTTTGAAATAATCTCAACGCTTCTTTTGGAAACAACGAAACCCTTTTTATCCTTTGTCAAAACAAAAACAAAATCTCTATTTTCATTATCCTTGAGAATGCTCTTGGATGGTAGTACAATGCCATTTTCCACATCAAGATCAGTAATGTTTACCTCTGCTAACATATTTGGAAGTAGAAAACTGTTTTTCTTAATGGTTGAACGAATCCGAATCGTTCTGTTCGTTGGCTCAATGTAATTACCAACATTGGTAACCCTTAAAACGATTGTTGTATCCATATAATTTGGGAAGCTAACTTTCATTTCTGTTCCAATCTTAACGTTTGCATAGTGTTTTTCAGAGATGGAGGCTACAACGGCAACAGTTTCATTGTTCACAAGCCTAAATAGAGGTGATTGCGGCCCGGCGATCTGACCATTCTTACCGTAAACTTGATCAATTACCCCATTGAATGGAGCAGAGATAGTTGCTTTATCTTTTTGCGTATTTAATGATTTAATTTTTGCTTTCAAAGAAGCAACTTGATTCCTGGAACTTTCTAATTCGATCTCTGAACCAACTCCTTTTTCATTCAGTTCTTCTTGTTTTTTAAGCATGTATTTAGCATACTCGAGGGAGGTTACAAGTTCCTGAAGATTTGAATTCAAAATACTAGCGTCAATAAAAGCTAGATGATCTCCTTTTCTTACGTTTTCACCTTCTTTTACTTTGATGCCTGTTATTAATCCCCCCATTTCTGCACTAATTAATGCATCAAGATCAGTTTCGATATTCCCTTGCACGCGGATTTCATGTTTGAAGGGTCCTCGCTCTACTTTAACAGCAGTGACAAGAGGCAGTTTACCTTTTTCTTTTTTTTCTTGTGTGATTTCTTCGTTTTTACATGAAGTAATGATTGTTGTAAACATCAGCACACCTATAGCCAATTTGAAATTACGTTTCATCTTATTCCTTTGTTGAAATGATATTGTTGTATAATTTGTCTAGATCCAGTTTTGCAGAAAACAACTCGATAAGTGTGGTTACATATTGGGTTTGTGCAACCATTAATTGTTGTTGTTTTTGAGTAACCAGGATGCTGTTTCCTTTTCCTATTTTTTCTCTAATAACCGAGTTTGCATATATCGTTTTTGCTAATTCTATGTTTTGTTTTTGCAGTTCCAGTTTGTCCTGAGCACATCTCAAATTGTTCTTGAACGTGATCTCTTGCAATTTCAATGACTCTCCAAGGTATTCAAGGTTATTTTGCTCTTTCATCCATGCAATTTTTGCTTGAGAAGTACGTGCATATCTCTGCCCACCAGAAAAAATGGGAACATTTAGCTGAAGACCCCAAACTGTTTGTGGAAACCATGGAAGGTCATCGAAAAAGTCGAATTTGTTTCTGTAGGCATTATAAGTTTGATCAAAGAACGCACTTAAAGTTGGCAGATAATTCATCTTATTGTTCTTCATATCAAGTTCGTTAAGATGCACGCGCTTTTCAAGTAACTGATAGTTTAAATTTTGATAAACATCGTTTGAGGACTGAATACCATTAGCGTAGTTGACAAGATCCTCCAAAGAATTCGAAAGATGAATAGGGAACTCAATAGGATATCCCATACTCAACTTCAACATAGAAAGTGTGTTTTCAAGCTGCACCTTTGCATTGGTCAGTGTATTTTTGGATGAATGGAGAGAGTATTTTAATTGATCAAGGTCTTCTTTTTCTATGAAACCCAGTTCGTAGTAATTTTGCTGCTTGCTTACAAGGTTTTCTGTCAAGGTAACGATAGAATCTGCAAATGCAAGGTTTTTTTGAGCAACCGCAACCAGCTCATAGCTTTGAATAACACTAAACAACACCTCCTCTTCCGTCATCTGAGCAGCAGTGGCTTGAAACTTCGCGAAGTAATTTGATGCTTGAAGTCCAACAAAATAAGACCCATTGAAAAGCAATTGACTTGCCTGAAGGCTTCCTGATGCAGAAAACTCAGTTCCTGCTCTGAAAGAGATTGTTTCTCCCTCCTGTGCCATTGGATTGATAAACGAAGCATCGACAACTTGGATAGGTAGATTAATGAAATTACTGAAAGATCCATTGATGTTAACTTGAGGTAATCCTAATGCGCGTGTCTCAATTATTTGTTGTCTTGCGATCTCGATTTCATTCTGCGCATTCTTGATTTTGTAGTGGTGCTCAAGGGCATAAATTTTTGCTTCATCGAGTGTAAAGTAAGTTGAGTCCTCCGTCTGACCATGTAAAATGGCAGTTATTAGTGAACAGAAGACAGCGATCTTAGTCCATTTCATTGCCGAATGTTTTTTGTAAATATTTAATTCCTTTTTCATTAGCCATTCCTTTAATCTGGAAGTTGATAAATTCTCTGAATACATTCTCAAATTTGAATTCAGGCCAAGGGAATACATCACCATTTAGGATGATATCTGTAATACCGACGTATATTCGAGCAACTACTTCATTATCGAGATCTTCGCGGTAAATCCCTTCTCTCTTACCTCGAGCGATGTTCTCGCGTGTCATATTTAAGACAAAACCCCATTTGTAGTCCTGCATGGTCTGCCAAGCTTCAGGGTAGAAGCGCTTGAGGTCATAGAAAACTGCGAGATTTATGTGGCCGATATTTTCAATTACCTGTCTGCTTACGCTAATGAGATCATCAATTGCATTTTCTGATTTTTGCCGACAGTTCAAGCAAAGTGCCATATCCATCTCAAGTTTATATTGAATGATGGAGTTTACAAGGTCTGTCTTATCCTTGAAGTACTTGTAAACGGTCTTCTTGGACATCCCGAGCTCCCTTGAAAGGTCATCCATAGTTACACTTTTGATACCGTATTTCATGTATACAGCAGAAGCGCGCTCCATTATTTCGAGTTTTTTCTCTTCCATGCGACAAATGTATAATTAAAAAAACGAAGGAAACAAAAAACAATAAAAAAGTTTCCAAAGTATTTAGATATCTTCGTGCGGTGAGTGAAAGAATTGAAATATTTACGGATGGTTCAGCCAAAGGAAACCCTGGACCAGGCGGATATGGTGTAGTTTTGAGATTCAAGGGTAAAGAGAAGGAGTTGTCTCAAGGATTCCGCATGACCACAAACAATAGGATGGAATTATTGGCGATCATTGTTGCTCTTGAGTCCTTAAAAACAAATAAATACCCTGTTAAGGTCTTTTCGGATTCTAAATATGTGATCGACTCGATCACAAAGGGATGGGTTTTTGGCTGGGTGAAGAAAGACTTCAAAGGCAAAAAGAATGTCGATCTTTGGCAGCGTTATTTAAAATTGCATTCAAAATTTAAGTTACAATTTGAATGGGTTAAGGGTCATGCAGGGCATCCTGAAAATGAGAGGTGCGATCATTTAGCAGTAAAAGCTGCAGAAGGCTCGAATCTATTAATCGATAGTGTTTTTGAATCAGAAAACCCTGATCTTTAAGCAGTCCTATTTTCCTCTCTTTGCGCAGACTGACACATTTTTAAAAAGGTGTAAATAATAGGATGCGGTATTTCTCTAGTTGATGATATTTGCGGACAAAATCCACTGGCCAAGAAAAAGTCATGGTGTTTGGAGCTAATAATTTCTGGATCCTCAAATTGGTTGTAGGCATCAATATCGACTATGTCATCTTCTAAAAGTTGTATGAGCTGAGGGTAAAGACTGTATCGAGTCGATGCGAGTTCAGTTTTTGAATAATTCTTGTAAAGGTGAATGAAATCTTTTGTCAACGGAACCACCTCAATTTTTTGAAAAACCTCTCCCTCCACCAGATTATCGGAAATTAGCTTTTCGTTGTTTGGATTAAGTTGATATTTATTTATCAATACATCGACAAAGGATTTAAAGCAATCTCCCGTCATCAATGTGGGTATACTTTTCCCGTATAGTTCTTTGATTACCCCATGGAGAAAAAACCAGTTTTTGATGGGCCCAGGAGCAACAAAGTAACCATCATATTGTACAAATTGTTGGGGTCTAAATTTTAAAATATCAGCTGACTTTATCCAGTAATAACTGATATCAATTTCTAGGAAACTAGCGGCATGATCTAGAGCAAGATTAGTCGCGTGATGTGAATTGTAGGTGAAGTTGTAATCACCAATGATTGCTATTTTGTAACTGTGGCTCATACCGCCAGATCATCGAGGTTACCTCTTGAACCAGCCCTTGAATGTAGCATTTTGAATTGCTATTGAATCCAATCCATCTTGTGTGTAGACATAACAATTAAAGTCACAAGTAAAAAGGTTGAAATCGCCATTTTCACCAGACTCTTGCGTCACGTTTACAAACGAGACATCTTGGAAGTTTGGACTATCTTGTTTTGAGGAATATTGAGTACCATTACCGTCTGTGTAACGAACAACAAAACCATTCGTTCCATTATCAAAGTATGGTGGCACTTGGTTTGTTGGACTTGAATAGAAATTATTAAATTCAGGCAGTGTTGGACGTGTTTCACCATTAGTAGCATCCCAGTATACACTACCTAACCCCACACTTACAGACCTGAGAAGTGCAGGTGAACTCATAGTGGAGAAGTAAACTGCAGTTGAATTTACCTGTTGCTGAGATATATATAGGTCAACGGAGCTCGTATTCAGATAATCATTGACATTTTCGGTTAATTCAATTACCTACCTACAAAAGAGAATAGAGCAACCATCGAAGTGTGCTGTTGTCTATTGCAACCACTCAACCATCTATGCTTCGAGCTATTGCTACCAACACCGACTTAATCAAAAGAGATCATTCCAAAACTCATAGACACATTTAGAGAAGATATTTCATGAATTCGAAAATCATATCAATTGGAAGCTATATACCAAGCAATACAGTCACCAATAAAGATCTAGAAAAGACTGTCGATACAACCGATGAATGGATTGTATCCAGAACTGGAATCAAGCAAAGACCGATTGCCGATTCTTCTCAAGCCACTTCAGACCTTGCTTTTGAAGCTGCAATGACTGCGATAGAAAGAGCCAAAATCGAAAAAAATGATATTGATTTAATCATTGTTGGTACATGTACACCGGATGTTGCGACACCAAATGTTGGAACACTGATTCAAAAGAGATTGGGCCTAAGTAATTTTCCTGCTTTCAGCATTGAGGCGGCATGCAGTGGTTTTATATATGCTCTTAATATTGCAGATAAGTTCATTAAAACAGGTGAATCAAAGTGTGCATTGGTTGTTGGTGCTGAGACACTTTCCAGGATCACAAATTGGGATGACCGCAATACTTGTATTTTATTTGCTGACGGAGCAGGTGCTGCCATATTAAAACCAACTGATGATAAGGGGATTATATTCTCTGAGCTCGGTGCTAATGGAGAATATGCCGACCTGCTTCATGTGCCTTATGGAACTTCTAGAAAGCCAGAGAAATCCAGTAAAGATGATTATTTTCTCAGAATGAGTGGCAATGAAGTATTTAAAGTTGCCGTTAAAACTCTTGAAGAAATAGCCATTGATGCTTTGAAAAAATCAAATATTCAAAGCAAAGATGTTGACTGGTTTATTCCACATCAGGCCAACGTAAGAATCATTCAAGCAGTTGCAAAGAGATTGGAGTTGCCTGAAGAAAAAGTGATCCTAAGCATGGATATCCATGGAAACACTTCTGCCGCTTCAATACCATTGGCATTCGATCGCGCGGTTCAAGATGGAAGAATAAAAAAAGGCGACACCATTCTGATGCAAAGTTTTGGTGCAGGCTTTACCTGGGGAAGTGTGTTGCTTGAACTATAGGATGAGTATTTTATTTTTTGGTTTTCTTATTGGCCAATTCATCCCATACTTCATCTGCAGTCTTCTGATCTTCTAGCTCAGCTTCTGTTTCTGCGAGTTCAGCTTCTGTTGCGGCCAATTCTTGTTCCAAATCACTATATTCTTGTTCTAGATCACTGACTTGATTCTTCAGATGAGAATTGCAGCCAGCTAGGAATATTGCAATCAAGGATAAAGAGAGAATTTTATATAGTTTCATCATTATTGTTCCCCGTTTTAAAATTAATCATCCAATCTGATGATTTAAAGTAAATCATGTTTCTCTAAAGACAATCCTTCCTTTAGATAAGTCGTACGGACTGATCTCAACCAAAACTTTATCACCAGTAAGTATTCTGAT
>JALRKF010000068.1 GCA_023254905.1 Crocinitomicaceae bacterium
AGGAATTCTCCTAAGGAATCCCATCGAAGGTGACCTTCTTCTACAAATTGTTCAACGTGCTTTGGAGCAGATCCCCCGGCACCTGTTTCAAACAATCCTCCACCGTTCATCAATGGAACGATAGAAAGCATTTTCGCTGAAGTACCAACTTCCAAAATAGGGAATAGATCTGTTAGATAGTCGCGCATTACGTTTCCTGTTACAGAGATCGTATTCTCTCCCTTTTTAAGTCTATCAAGCGTAAATGTCGTTGCATCCTTCAAAGAGAGAATTCTAATTTCAAGACCATTTGTGTCATGATCTTTTAGGTATGTGTTTACTTTTTTGATCAACTCAGCGTCGTGTGCACGATCATCGCTCAACCAGAAAACTGCCGGCCAACCTGTTGCGCGTGCTCTGTTTACGGCAAGCTTGACCCAATCCTGAATTGGTTCATCTTTCACCTGACACATTCTCCAGATGTCTCCTTTTTCAACTGTGGTTTCAAGAATGGCTGCCCCATCCGCATCTACTATGGATACTTTTCCATTCTCTGATAGAATAAACGTTTTGTCATGAGAACCGTACTCTTCAGCTTTTTGTGCCATCAAACCAACATTAGGAACAGTTCCCATTTTTGTTGGATCGAAAGCTCCATTTTCTTTGCAGAATTCAATTGTTGCTTCGTAAAGTGGTGCGTAGCTGCTATCAGGAATTACAGCTTTGGTATCTTGTGCTTTACCCTCTTTGTTCCACATTTGACCTGAGTTTCGGATCATTGCTGGCATAGAGGCATCGATAATTACATCACTCGGTACATGAAGATTCGTAATTCCTTTATCTGAATTTACCATCGCCAGATCTGGATTGTTGATGTAGCACTCCTCGATATCTGCTTCGATTTCCTTTATCTTTTCTTCCGGTAATCCCTTAATCTTACTTAGCAGATCACCGAAACCATTATTCACATCAACACCGATAGAGTCAAGTAATTCACCATGTTTGATAAACACTTTTTCAAAGAAAACGCGAACGGCATGTCCGAATATAACCGGATCTGAAACTTTCATCATTGTTGCCTTCATGTGAAGTGAAAACAAGACATTCTCATCACGTGCAGCATCTATTTGCTCCCTTAAAAAAGCGACCAACGCTTTTTTACTCATTTTTGCTGCATCTATCACTTCACCTTCTTGCAGAGCAAGATTTTCTTTTAACATTTTTTTCTCTCCACCTTCAGCCGTGAAAACAATATTGACATTTGTGGCACTTTTCATTGTCACAGATTGTTCATTTGAACGGAAATCACCCTCGGTCATATATGAGACACTTGATCTAGAATTTGAGGACCAGGCTCCCATAGAGTGAGGATGTTTCTTTGCATATTCTTTAACCGCTTTTGGTGCACGACGATCAGAGTTACCCTCTCGAAGTACAGGGTTTACAGCACTTCCTTTAATTTTATCGTAACGTGACTTAATATTCCAATCTGCATCATTTTGAGGTTCTTCAGGATAGTCTGGCAATGCATAGCCTTTTTCCTGGAGCTCCTTAATCGCTGCTTTTAACTGCGGAATTGAAGCAGAAATATTTGGAAGTTTTATGATGTTTGCTTCCGGAGTTTTAGCTAATTCACCTAATTCTGCTAATGCATCACCGATTTTTTGATCTTCATTTAAAAAGTCAGAGAAGTTCGCTATAATTCTTCCTGAAAGAGAGATATCTCTTGTTTCGATTTTCACACCCGCTGTTTCGGTATATGCCTGTATAATGGGCAATAAGGAGTAGGTGGCTAGTGCTGGTGCTTCATCCGTTTTCGTGTAAATAATCTTAGGTATATCTGCTGACATTGTGGTGAATTTTTGGTTTTTAGGTAAACCGAATAATACTTTCTTCTCGTAAGGGCTACAAATTTACCTTTTGGCAAGGATAAAGTCAATAGGAAATCGGAGTTTATAATGCATTCAAAAATTCGATCATTTTTGCAAACGCTTTGGCACGATGACTAATCATATTTTTTTCATTTAAGCTCATTTCTGCGAAGGTGATGTCATAACCATCTGGGACAAATATTGGGTCGTATCCAAATCCTTTCTCACCTCTTTTTTCATGAATGATCTTACCTTCAACGATACCTTCGAATGTATGTAAGTTTCCATCAAGATGTAATGCTATCACAGTTCTAAACCTAGCTCTTCGGTCATTCTTTTCAATCAGTCTGGAAAGTAACAGTTTAATATTGTCTTCACTGCTCTTTTGCTCACCTGCATATCTCGCTGAAATGACCCCAGGCTCATTATTCAAGCAGTAAACTTCCAGTCCCGTATCGTCCGCAAAACAGTCGATATTATAGTGTTCAACCACGTATTTAGCTTTTAATTTGGCATTTCCTTCGAGCGTTGGAGCGGTTTCCGGAATATCGTCTTCTAAATCAAGATCCTTGAGGGTGAGAAGTTCTGTATCCTCAGGAAGCATAGATTTTATTTCATTGGCTTTATTCAAATTCCCAGTGGAGAAAACAAGTTTCATCATTCAAATAGCTTTAAGTATTGCATTTTATTTGCTTCTACGGAATAGGTCTTTAAGATGGTTTGTTTCGCATTTTGACCAATTTCTCTCCTAAGATTTTCATTCGTTAGTAACTCGTAAAGACCATTTTTCCATTCGATATGATTTGAACTAACAATCCCATTATGTTTATGTTTTATGATTGAAGTGTTTACACCTACTGGTGAAACGACGGGTGGTATCCCCAAAGACATATATTGCAGTGCCTTGAATCCACATTTTCCTCGCGACCATTCATTGTCGGTCAAGGGCATAACTCCGATGTTGATACCTGCAAGATCTTGAATTTCTGTGGTCGCATTCCATGGAATAAATTCAATATAATCTCTTTCAATTGTCATGGGTTGATTTGAAATAATATGGAATTTAAATGCTATCTCTTTTGAGAGCTCATCAAGTACAGGAATAAGTTCTTCAAGATAATGCATCGTAGTATGCGAACCTGTCCAACCGATTATTGGAATTTCATTTTTTGGATTACCATCCAGATTATGGACTTTGATCATGTCTATTGTTGTGGGAATAACTTGAATTTTGTTATTATATGTCTGCGCATAATCTTTCAGGTAGTCATTTCCGACAATTATACGATCTGCTAAACGCATAATTTTATTTACTTTCTTGTACATTTTCAGTTTCTGAAAGCGAGCGTTGGAATCACTATAGTTTGGCAGCCAAATTGCATCATCAAAGTCATAGATAAACTTTCTTTGAAATACTTTTGCGATCATCCATTCAAAAACTGCTGGTCCTACCATGGACGCCTCTCTGTGAATAAAGATATGGTCATACTTGGATAAGGAAAACATGAGTCCCCATCTGCGAATGAAGCTTCCAGAAAGTGTCATTATCTTGGCTACCGTCGAACCTTCTTTGTAAAGTGTGCTCCATCCTTTTTGAGACAAGAAGGGTCTCATTGTTATATTGAATCCCTGCTTTCTGAGATAGGACAAATATTGTTCAAATCTAAAGCGCTGAGAGGGTGCACTTTTCGGTGGATATGGTGCTATGATTAAAATTCGTTTACCCATTTATATTTTTGTAAACATTCAGATAACGTTGAACACCTTCATTTAGAGAAAAATACTCTGTCGCACCTTGCATAATGATCTCCTTTTTAAATTCTGCAGTATCAATCCTCGAACTTTTATAGGATTTAGCATCGAAGCTCGAAATCAACTTACCTGCTGTATATCGCTCAACGATTTTGTCCGTATCACCTACATTAGTATTGCAAATAAGCGGTTTTCCCATAGCCATTATCTCTCCTTGCTTCGTGGGAGAGGAAGCCTTTTTTGAAAAGCTCGGACGAATAAAGAAGATTGAATAGTCGAATACGGAAATATACAAGGCCACTTCACTATGTAAACATGATGTTATTATGATCTTATTTCTGGCTATTTCTTTTTCTTGAGCTGCAGCATAGATAGTTTCAGGATCCTCTCCAGTTACAAAAAGGAATATATGATCATTTTCATCAACTACTTTGAAGTAATCTAGCATTTCGGGTAACATGTACCAAGTTCCGATTGAACCGACATAACCCACAACCTTTTTACTGGAGGGAATATTTAGTTGCTCTTTTAATATTTGAATATCTGCATCCTCGATTTTATCAGGATCGAATAATTCTAGATCAACACAACAAGGTATAACCTGAATATCCATATCTTTCTTGATCTTCTTCCATGATAGGATTTCTTCTCTACCTTTTTCGGTCAAAGAGATCGTGTAATCTGCCTCATTAAAATAGTTTAGTTCTTTCTTTTTAAAGTATTTATAGATCTCATTATAGATTGGATTCTTGAGGTTCCATAATCCACCTTCAACGCGCTCGTCTGCCCAGAATCCGCGCATATCAAATAGAAATTTGACTCCTTTTTTGCGTTTAAGCTCTAAACCGATCATTGCAGAAATGTAGCTTCTGCAGTGCGTCATTTCGAATTGGTGTTTATGGTGAAGATAATTGACGACTTTCCGCATTCTTTGTATTTGTCGCCAGGTTTTTCTTAAACCACCCTCTTTAGCGTAATCTTGTGGATGCCAATGTATTCCGGCTCTGTCACAAATTAATTGAATATGCCGCTTGTGTTCAATGAACTTGTCATGTTTTTCAAAGCTAACAAGATGAAATTCATAACCATGTTTGGATAGTTCCCTGAGATAAGGCAGGACTTGAGACTGACCTAAAGGATCAGTCATTCCATCATAGGAGAGATAAAGAATCTTATGTTTTTTGGCTGTCAATAGAATAGTTTATAAAATTATTCATGAAGATCGCATCCACTTATCATACCACATTTGGAACATTAATAAATACCATACTTTCATATCATATTCTTTTTTTCCTTTAAAGAACTCATTGAGTAGCTTTTGAATATTTTCTGTATCAAACAAATTGTGTTCTTTCAATCGAGATTCTGAACAAAATTCCTCGACTAAATATCTCAGCTCATTTTGTAACCAGTTTGCAATTGGTATAGCGAATCCCATTTTTGGTCTATCCATCAATTCCTTTGGCACATAGTCATGAACAAGGTCTTTTAAAATTCTTTTTTTTACGCCATCCTTGTATTTGTATTCATCCGGAAGGCGAGAAGCAAATTCAATAATACGATGATCCAGAAATGGTTCTCGACCCTCAAGACTCACAGCCATTGTTGATCTATCGACTTTTTGAAGGATGTCATCTAAAAGATAGGTTTGATAATCTATTGCCATCATATAGGCTAAAGGGCTATAGAATTGCTTCCGCAATTCGTTACTTTCATAGAAAGTATCGAGCAATTCAGCTCGGTGACTCATGATCTCTGCGATTTGACGATTCGTAAACTGCTGACTCAGACTCATCATTATTTTTTCATCTGAAGGTTCCTTCAAGATACTTTTCATTTTTTCATACCTATTGTGGAAGTTATATTTATCTCGTAATACAGGTATTTTCTCGGAAGGAATCGTGTCCATTAATCCGGCGAAGCCTTTTCTTAATACGCCTGGTATATTCCCAATCGTACGTCCGTATTTCAAAAGATAATCGTAGCGATTGTATCCAGCAAAAACTTCATCTCCCGCATCTGCACTTAGGGCAACTGTAACATGTTCTCTTGCCATTTTGCTCACCAAGGTGGTTGGGATTGCACTCGAATCAGCATATGGTTCATCGAAGTAATATGGTAATTCTTCAATAAGTTCGATAGCGTCATTTGAAGTGCATTCGATTTCTGTATGATCAGTTCCAAGATGTTTTGCAATTTCTTTTGCAAATGGTGCTTCATTCAATCCAATATCAGGAACCGATATAGTGTATGTTTTTAATGGTGATTGTCGATCATCTTGTAGTATTGAGGTGACACTCACACTGTCGTATCCACCACTCAAAAATACACCAACGGGCACGTCTGCAACTAATCTGTATTCGAACGCAGAGCGTAATAATTCTCTTGTCTTTTCTTTAGCCTCTCCGTAAGAGATATCCCATTTACTTTGATTGTATGTTGTATAGACATTCCAGTACTGACTTTCATGCGTTTTACCACTACCAATATTAATGGTTAATAGATGACCTGGTTTTATTTTCCAGCAATTTTCGAATATGCAGTGTGGTGTAGGGACATTACCATATTGCATGAAGGCAGCCACCGCATCTCGATTCAATATTTTTCGAAAGGATGGATGCTCATGAAAAGCTTTTAACTCAGATGCAAACATGAAGAGATCTTCCTTGTGATAATAGAAAAGGGGTTTTACTCCAGCGCGATCTCGAATAAGGTGTAGGTTATTGTTCCTTGCATCAAAGATTGCGATGGCAAACATTCCAATGAACTTTTCTACACAGTTGAGTCCCCATTCTTGGTAGGCGTGGAGAATTACTTCTGTATCTGAATCCGATTTGAAAGAGTGACCAATCTCAATCAGTTCGTTTTTTATTTTCTGAAAATTATAGATCTCACCATTGAATGTTATCCAGTTATCCTCAAAACACTTCGGTTGATGGCCACCCTTTGTGAGGTCAATTATGGATAACCTTCTATGACCAAGTCCAAGAATTGCAGTTTCAAGGTGAAATGTCTCATATCCGGCTCCATCTGGCCCACGATGCTCCATAGAGTCCGTCATCCTGTGGAGTACCTCGACCGATGTATTTTTCTTGAAGTCTATATAACCTGCTATCCCGCACATTTCTTAACAATGTACTAAGTTGTTCATTAATCTGAAAGATATCAAATGATATCAACAAGTTATTTGAATGAAAGCACTAAATATCGGATTAAAGATGTAATCCGCATTCTGTTTTTGGATTGTTATTCCATCTTCCTGAACGTCCTTTACCAGGAATAGTGCAATGTTCACAGCCAATAGAATAATATCCTTTAGATATCAATGGATGGAATGGTAAATGATGTTCCTTAAT
>JALRKF010000071.1 GCA_023254905.1 Crocinitomicaceae bacterium
GATAAATATTTTTTTGCTCATTGTTTTGTTTTCTATAAAAATTAATGGCAGCATGAAAAAAACCGTCTCTAACCGCATGCCTTAGAAAATGTTGTATTATATCTTCTGCAATCTTTTTTGTATCAATATTTCTTTTTTTTAACTCTTCAGTTTCTCTTATTGAAACTCCATCAATCCAATCAAGTGTCATGACATTTTCACTGGTAAAATCCTTCCGTTTCAACTTTTAATTTTTTTCCAAAATTTCTTGATAAATATGCGCCTGCTGTTTGCTCATAAAATATCCGAGATGAGGTTGGGCTATTTCTTCCTACACTTATAAAAAGAAGACTCAATTTCATTTTTTCGTTCTCGAGCTTGGTTCGAGCAAAGCCAAGGGTTTTGTAGTTATTCGATACAGTATAAGTTTGATTTGTTAGAGATGGATTATTTGAATTATATGCAAAACCAACATTAACCTCGTGTTTCCTTTTATAATTATAGAGAATTGCATCATGCTTTCTTCCTTGTTGTGCCCAATCAACATTTCCAAAAATTCTTGCGTTATCAAATACTATTTCTTGTCTTCCCAATTTGACATTGTTCAACTTATTTATTTTTAGTTTCGCCCAAGACTCATGAATAGATAAGCCATAATCACTAGTGTTTAGTTGTGGTGTATTGCCCCAGGTTCTGTAATCTTGCAGTACAAAATGGAACTCTATTTTTTCATTCTTAAAATTGCTAGAAATCCTTGATCTCTGATCAATAAAAAATGCCGGGGCATTATCTGAGTCAAACAATTGCTGGAATCCTTGCCTAAATTCCGATCTCGGGCGAAACTGCCCAGAAAGCTCGAACTGAGAGTTTGCTTGAAATGAGAATAATAGGGTTATTGCTACTACTTGTTTAATCATATGTTTTTCGATTCATAAAATTTTTCTTCTGAATAAGGATCCTCTCCGCCATTGAAGTATTTCTTTATCTGTGTTTTTGTAACAGTATCCTTGTAATCAACCGGCGTTTCTCTAACATGATTTCCATGATAATCATGACACTGTAAACAAACTGCCCAGTTCGCCTCTTTAATTATCTTTTGGTGAGTAGGTGAAATTGGATCGTTTTTAAGTTTTAAGTCGCTGTGGCAGTGTACACAAAAACCTGGATTTAGGCGGGTTATTCTCACTCCATAATGCTCCATGTGGCATGAAACACACTTGGTCGGGTTTATCGTTTTTCTTGCATTGGCATATTTGGGCTCATTGAATCGGTGAATCGGGTGCCTATCATTTTCTTTATCGTGGCATTTTATACAATTTTCATTTTGCACGGTTTTATGTACAAACTCTAGCCTCGAATCATTAATGCCTAAACCATGACTCGCGATGCTCTGAAGTTGTTGTCTCATTGATCCCTGTTCTGTATTGTGACATTTAGCACATGCTAATTCCTCATGCCCTGTGTTCATTGGTCCTGCTGAAATAAAATTGTCCCCTTTCGAATATCGCATTCCAAATAAAATAAATACACCAATACAAAACGCAACAATCAATTGTAAAGAGCGGTATTTTGAAATGCGCTGAATTAAACTGGGTTTGAAATCAACGATTACGTCATTAGTTAATGGGTAGCTTTGACAGGCAAAAATTAACTCCTTGCCCGATATCTCTCGCCCGTTTTGAATAACACTACCTTGACGTAATCGGCCTACACATCGATTACAAGACCCTGTTCTGCAAGAGTAATCAATATAATTGTTACTTCTTAAACCTGCCTCGAGTATGGAAATGTTTCTTTCGACTTTTATCGTTTCGAACATTTTTTTCGTCCTAATTTGAATGACATGATCTTGGCCGTCAGCAAATTTCAGAGTGTCTTTAAAAAATTGCTCTTTTTTTATTTTACGGTTCTCTATCCCTAGTTTACTCAGAGCATTCTCTCCATTCTCCACTACAGCCTGCGGCCCGCTCAAAAAGAAAATTGTATCCGAAAGATTAAAATCAACTTTTTCAATGTTCTCTTTAATAAATTCCTCCGATAAAATTCCTTCTGCCAGGCAATCAAGATCTTTCGCCTTCTCCCCATCCGTTACAGCTAAAGCACAAATTAGGTCTGTACGTACTTTAAGTTTCTCCAATTCTTCACGATAAAGAATGGACTCAAAATTATTGTTTCCATAAATAACTAAAACCTTGTTATACTGATCGAAGTCTTCGATTTCCTTTAGCATAGGGATTATTGGTGTAATGCCGCTGCCTCCAGAAATAAAAACATAATTTCGCCCTCTTCGTAAATCATTCTTTGTGATTATAAATTCACCTTCAGGCTTTTCTACAAATACTTTGTCTCCTACTCTTAGCTTATCGTTGAAGTAATTTGAAACTACCCCGTTTGGAACTCGTTTAACACAAATTTTAAGTTTTGTTCGATGGTCTAGTCCAGTAATTGAGTATGACCTTGCCCTCTCTATTCCATCTATTATAATTCTGACAGTAATATATTGGCCTGGGTAATGCTTAAAAAACTCATGTTCATAATCTCCAGGATCGAAAATAATTTCGACCGCTTCATGAAAACGATTAATTTCTTTAACAGTAAGTAGGAACAAAGGTCTATTTTTTGGCAATTTAAGGCGTTTTCAATAAAAGAAAAAATCACATCGTTTGATATGTTACATAACTAATTATTTTTTAACTACTACGAAACCGCACCTATTGTTTGGTTGTCTGATATTCACTACCTTGATTACAAATTAATTTCTCAGACTATGAAGAAATCCTCCTAAACTTTAACAAGAATCATAGCGCAAAGGTTTCTATGGCAGACCTGATTGTTTTAGGTGGTTACGTTGCGTTGAAAAATTCCATTGACGGAACTGGTTTAATGTTGTGCTTCCAAATTTTGTTCCTGGTAGGACGGATGCAACCCAAGAGATGACAGATGTTCAGTCTATGAATTATTTAGAACCAATAGCGGATGGGTTCAGAAATTATGAAAGCTCAAATTATACCTTAACAACAGAGCAACTCCTTGTGGATAAAGCTCAGCAATTGTGTTTAACAAGTGTTGATATGACTGTTTTGGTTGGTGGTATGCGGGCCTTGGACGCAAATTATAACCATTCTGATTGTGGTATTCTAACAAAGAATAAGGATCGGCTAACCAATGATTTTTTCGTTAATTTACTTGATATGTCTTATCAATGGAGCCCGAGCAAGGATAACCCTGGGCATTATGTTGCTCACAATAGATCGGATGGAAAGAAAGCTTGGGAGGCATCGCGTGCCGATTTGATTTTTGGGTCTAATTCTGAATTAAGGGCCATCGCCGAAGTTTATGCAAGTGATGATGGCGAAGAAAAATTTGTGCAAGATTTCTTAAATAGTTGGCACAAGGTGATGATGTTAGACCGTTTTGATTTAACTATCAAAAAATAGGATTGTTAAGTATTACTAAATATAGCGGCCTCTTTTGATGAGGCCGTTATATTCTCTTTTTAGTCAGTTGTCTCAGAATATTTAATCTCGGCTTCTTCCACTAGACCGTCTCCTCTCATTCTGAGTGCTAACTGAATTAGTGCAACTACATCCTTTTCGCAGTACACTTTGATGCGTTCCAAGTCTTTTTCCTCGTAGTAGACACGCGCCACATCTGCACCGGAAATATCGTCCTTTGGTGTTGGAATATTGAACACATGGCACAGCAATGCTAATGAGGTATATGCTTTAAAGTCACCGAACTTCCAGAGCTCCATTGTATCCAGGTGGTTGATCTCCCACGGTTTCTTTCCGGCTATATCCAATATGCGCGGTAGCTTGATTCCGTTGATCAACATTCTTCGACAGATATAAGGGAAATCAAACTCTTTTGCATTGTGTCCGCACAATACGTGGAATTGTGTGTTGTAGTGGTCATCCAGCAATTTCTTAAATTGGGTTAACAAGGAGTGCTCGTCATCGTGATAAAAAGACTTCATTCTGATCTGTCTTCCTGTGCCTGTTTCCGTTACGAAGCCTACAGAGACACAAACGATCTTTCCGAACTCAGCATAAATACCTGCGCGATCATTGTAGATACTTTCGAAAGTTGTTTCATCATCCTTTTTCAGAAACCTCGTTTTTGCATGAAACAGTTCTTTTGTTTTTTCATCGACATCTACATACGCATATGTTCCCGGAACCGTTTCTATATCCAGAAAGAGGATTTTGTCTAATTGTAATTGGTCTAACATTTTTCGTTGTTTTGGTAGTGGTAAAATAGGTTAGTTCTATTGAAGTTAGTGAAAAATTGCAGATGTAACATAAAAACAACACTTTTGTATAAAACGCAGCTATGGCAGAGGATTTAACGGTAGTTTCCGGGGAGAAATCAGCGATCTATGACTCATTGATCCCCCAGATCGAAGCGCTTGTTGGCGACGAAACGGATCTTGTTGCAAACCTTGCCAATGTTGCCGCTGCGATCAAACAAACTTTCGGCTTTTTTTGGGTAGGTTTTTACCTCGTAAAGGGTGATGAATTGGTTCTTGGACCTTTTCAAGGGCCTATCGCATGTACACGCATAGCACTCGGAAAAGGAGTGTGCGGTACAAGCTGGGAAAAAGGAGAAACGATCGTTGTAGATGATGTGGATGCCTTTCCAGGCCACATTGCATGCAGCAGTCTTTCGAAAAGCGAGATCGTTGTCCCTGTTATCAAAAACGGAAATGTTGTTGCTGTACTGGACATCGACAGTGATACACTTTCAACATTCGATGAAACGGATGCTCACTATTTAAACAACCTTTGTGAATGGTTAAGCAGCTCTTTCTAATTCTTTCCGGAAGCCTTTTAATTGCCTCCTGCGCACAGGTAGGTAGGCTTTCTGGTGGTGAACAAGACACTACTCCTCCCCGGCCTGTAAAAACAACGCCGAAAAATGAAGCAGTCAACTTCACGGGAAATACTTTCTCTGTAACTTTCGATGAGTACGTTCGCTTGAACAAACCTTCTGAATCGATCATCATAGTTCCGCCTCATGTAAAACCATCGGCAACCATTAAAAAGAAGAACCTTACTGTTACCTGGGAGGGTGCTCTTCAAGAGAATACGACTTACGCACTGTACTTGAACAAGGCGGTAAAAGATATTACAGAAGGAAACGACTCCGTAATGCAGTTCGTCTTCAGCACAGGGTCAATGATCGACACCTTATCATACAGTTGTGTACTTCATGATGCTTACACAGGAAAGCCTCTAAAAGATCATTTGATCGGTGCATTTACCACAAATGACACTTCATTGGTGAATGTGGCGCAGTCCGATGAAAGAGGAGTGGCCACCATGAATTATTTAAGTCCTGGAGAGTACCGTTTCATTGCTTTCCACGATGATAACAACGACCTATTTCCTCAAGAGAGCGAAGCAGTCGGATTCAAAGACCCAATAACCACAATTTCAGCATCCATCATTGACTCTGTACCATACCGTGTTTTTGATCCTGTGAAAAAGCCCGGCATCAGAAAAAAACAAGTTATTTCCGCTTCTAAAATAGCGTTGAGTTTTCATCATATCCCTGATTTGAATGAGCTAAAGGTTACCGATGTTGAAGCTGAGAAGGCAATCATTTTTCGAAGTGTTGCTGACGACAGTCTGTACCTCTTCCCTACCGACACTGTAAACTGGCGATCTAAAAAAATTGCTGTTAATGACGGTGTTTTTATTGACACTTTAAATCTATTGAATCGTGCAGTGAGCGGTCGTGTTCAATTTAAAGTTGCGAACTCAAATATCCTTCCAGGAGAATCTATTACGCTGGAATTAAATCAACGCGTTGTTTCTGTTACAGATTCTCTTTTCAATATTATGCTATCTGAGGATTCTTCGATGGTTGAAATTGAGAATATATCAATTGTGAATGACCACATAATCATCACACCTAAAGTGATCATTTTTGGCCAGGCAAGCTTAAGTATAAAAGCAAGAGCAATTACAGCAGCTGGTGGGTTCAATACTACCAAAAAGGTTCCTTTAGACCTACTAGCTGAAAAGGATCTAACAACTCTTGAAGCCGATGTTAGCAGTTATTCCGATCCTATAATTATTACATGTTATAACGAGGGGAAGGAAGTAAGAACGCTGCGTGTCAACAAGGAACAAATGGTAAAAATCACGCATTTGGTTCCTGGCAACTACACGTTTAAGGTTATTGTTGACAGTAATCAGAATGGAAGGTGGGACACAGGAAGCTTTGCACAACAACAGCAGCCAGAAGAAGTTCACTTCTACTCTGAACCTGTTCGCTTACGCCCTAACTGGGAATCTACAATCACCTTTACAAGAAATGAATAATTCCCTCCAGAATATTTTCTCTGGATGGCGTGTTACTTTGGCCATTATTATTGGTTTAAGCGTTTCTCTTTTTCTTCTGCTAAACAGTATTTATCAGGAAAGCTATATCGAGGCTGTTGAAGGAAATTACGTCTGGCAAGACACAAACAAAAATGGACTTGTCGACTATAACGACCCTAGTGAGTTCGTGAAGGTTGACGATGGATCAGGATCCTATGTGTCGCAAACTTTGGGTACGGCTATCAGTCAAATTGAATGGGGTACGAATTCTATCATCTGGCTCTTGCTTTCGATCGTTTTTATGTTTGGTCGCGATCTCTTTTACATGTTACGGATCAGAATTCTAACAGACAAAGTGCTGTCGTGGAAGTCGAGTTTTGACGTGATCATGATCTGGGAATTTGCATCCACCTTAACCCCTGGTGTGGTAGGTGGTGCTGCAGTTGCGATGTTTATTTTAAAACGTGAAGGATTACAAATGGGCAGGTCTACCGCTATTGTCATCATCACAGCGCTGATGGACAATCTATTTTACATTTTATTGATTCCCTTTGTACTGCTTACCATCGGTAACGATGCAATGATCTCTGTTGATGGGGAAAGCTCAACGCTTCTTCAGTGGTGGTTCTGGTTCGGTTTTCTGATTGTTTTTGGCGTGGCTTTCCTTTTATTACTTTCTATCTTTTGGTGGCCGAGTCTTGTAAAATTCATTCTTTCATATGTCACAAAGATTCCATTTTTGAAGCGTTGGCATGAGCAGGCAAAGCAGACAGGGGAAGATGTGCGCATTGCATCTATTGAGTTCCGTCAACGGCCCTTCACCTTCTGGTTAAAAACATTCGGGGCGACCTTTGGAAGCTGGATGAGCAGATACCTTGTGGTGAACGCTATACTCGCAGCATTTCTGAATATCGGTTTGATGGATCATGTCCACATCATCGGAAAACAATTGGTGTTGTGGCTGTTTATGCTGGTAAGTCCTACACCTGGTGGAAGTGGCGTCGCTGAATTTGCATTTGGAGAACTGTTGGCAGGATTTAGTTCTTCCGCCATCTTACTTGCTGCACTCGCCATCCTTTGGAGACTGATCTCCTATTTCCCTTATTTGTTTATTGGGTCTATTCTTTTACCGCGCTGGCTTAGAGCGAAAAGAAAGTAACAGCTGATACAAACCACTTAAGATCACAACGGTCAATAATACAACCATTTCAGAAAGCGGAACAAAGATCAACAGTATTGTGATGAACAGTGTGAAGATCAAAATGTTCAACCTGTCAATAATATGTCTTGCCCAGAGCTTCGGTGCTTCCGCTTTTAAGAACAAACCCGTTCGGACAAACTCCATTTGATACTGCTGATAAGCAATAAACCCTATTAATGGTATCAGCACAAACCCTTGTGGAATTCCCATTTCCTCATACATGATAAAATCGATGAATTCTTTTTGAAAGTCGATCTCCGGGTGCATCATGAAAATACCACTGTGAAATGCCAGAATATTTAAGACAAACAGGCTCCAGCTATATACTTGAAAAGGTTGTTTCTTACCTGTATAAGTCCCTTGTGCTTTTTTGGCTTTAAATAGGATGACTACTTCTGATGCGAGAAGATCAATTAAGTAGAAAAGTAGAATGAAATACAATGACCAATCCCACAGGAAAAAACCCAATAATGGAATGATTGCATCACCAACGAGTTGAATGTAAATTGCTCTGTTTTGCATTTACTTGATTCTGTCCGCATACTCACGAGACAGCGTATACTCCGGATCAAATTTTAATGCCTGACCAAACTTCTTCAGTGCTTGCGTTTTGTTCCCTTTCAGGTCATAACACATCCCCATGTTGTGGTAAGCCTCAACGAAGTCCGGTGCTGATTTAGTAGCGCTGTTGTAGAAGTAGATAGCGCTATCCAGATCGTTATCATAAAACTGTTTTAAGTGTCCCAACTGGAACAAGGCAAGACTTGGGTAAGAAACACATTGCGACGTGAACTCACAGGTTTTTTCTTCTTCATCACCCGTTGCCATTTGACGGTACATTGAGCGCGCATCTTCCACTTGTGGTCCTTGTCCGTAATGCTGTTTCGAGAATGCCAGGTAGTACTCGATCTCTTTGATCTCCGGCTTCAGCTCATGTGCTGTTGTGAAATACTCTATACAGACCTTATCTCCTTCCATTTGATAGATCCTTCCTAATTCAAAGTACGCCTCAAAGAACTCAGGATCCTGCTGAACTGCAGTTTCATATGATGACTTCATCAAGTCCCATCTCTCTTTGATCTCTCGTGCTAATGCACCCACTTTCTGCTGGTCTTCATTTCCAATAGACTGGATCTCGCTTTCAATGTTGACAATCTCCATACGGTATGTCGTACCCTTTGCTACGTAAGCATCACGGAACTTTTTATCTATTCGAAGCGCCTTATTGATGTTCACAAATGCCTGATCAAACTCACTCAACTGTGTAAACGTCAATCCTAATTGCACGAACGCTTCCTTGTTCAATGAATCCGCATTAACGATCGTTTGAAAGTGTCTTCTTGCTGTGAGAATATCCTGTGTTGTTCTTTCAGGTCTGTTGTTCAATGATTTCGCATATAACATGCGCGCAGTTTCGTTTGTACCGTCTAAGCGGAATGACTTTGCTGCAAAGTTCAGGGCATCACCATACATGCTTTCCGCAATCAACATTTCACTCTTCTTTAGCAGTAAGGGCAGACTGTCTGGATATAAACTTATTAGACTGTCAATATTATTATTATCAACTGTCGAACCCTCTTCATTCTTTTGTCCGCACGAAGTTAATAGTGCCGACCCTATAAATAGAACTGTGAACAACTTCAATTTCATCATGACACAAATTTAGTTGAATTATTCCTTTGCACGTCACTAATAGTTATATGTCTGGTACCGAATCCTCAATGAGGAGACTATTCATTTATTGCTTAAATTTGTGGTATGAGAAAATGGATATTAGTTCTGCTGATCTTTGTGGCCATCGTGTCAATGGATCATTATTTTGCTCAGGGGTGTTCTCAGTGTAAGCTGTTAACTGAGCAAGGTAGCGGGCTTGATGAAGCTGCTTATGGAACTAATATAAACTTCGGGATCCTCTACTTGATGATCATACCGTACATCCTTCTCTTCTTGCTTTTCAGAAAGCGTTTGAAAGCATTCTTCAAAGAGATCAAAAAGGCTTAATTACATTCTGCGCTTCTTCGTTTTGAAGATGGCATTGTGCAGGTTTCTGTAGGTGAGTGAAAACTCTAGTGAACCTCCCGTATATGCCTGTCGCAATGCTGAGATCGTTACATCGTAAGAAACACCAAACTTAAACCCTTTCCAATCTACCATGACAGCAGGAATAATAGCGTCTTTAATACGGCTGTAAAGACCAAACCCAAAATAAGCATCCTGATTCAGCATAGTTATCTTACCTCCATTCTGGAACCTGTATCGCATCATTAATCCTAAGATGGTTTGATAGTGTCCTCCTTGTATGGTTTGGACGACTGTTCCGTCAATTGCAAAATCAGAGCCGACAATGTCAGAAATTACCTCAGCGTGCGCGACAAACTTTCTATGCAGTCTTTCTGTTTCCAACCCGTTAGAATACGTCAAGTACGGTTTGTTTAGGTGATAACCCGCAACACCGAGTTTGAATTTAAAGTTGTTGTTTCTCGCAAAAGTGTTTTGATTCGCATCATACATGTAGAACAACCCTGCATTCGCATCGATATAGGTAAATGACCTTCCTGAACCTGGCTCTCCGCTGTTGATATTCGGATCAAAATCTGCACCGTTAAACTGATTGTAGAATCGTAACTCATCAAAATCTGCAGAGCGTTGACCAAAGCCTCCCTGCACTCCTGCAGAAAGCAAATGTCCCGTACCGCCCATTGGTAGTATTCCGCTCACTGTAAGACTTCCATTCTGGTTACCAAAGCGTGAGTCTCCTCCAATGTCGTTGAAAAGTAATAATCCGAGACCAACGTGTGCCTTGTCTCCCATGCGGTTCTTACCAATATTCATATCCGCAGATATCCCTGTAGTCATAAACTGAGTCGATGCTCCCAACCACTGGTTTCTGTGGTTCACGGTTATTCTTTCCCAGCCGTCAAATACTCCCGCAGCAGCTGGATTAATGAACAACGGTGTTTGAGATGTCTGTGAGAAATGCAGGTCTTGTCCGTATCCGATAGAACACGACAACAGTACTGCTGCTATGGTTACTATTCGAATCATCTGATCAAAGTTATGTTTCCAGAGCGCAGCTCTGCAGTCCCGTCTTCAAATACGATTTCCATGACATACGCGTACACTCCCGAGTTACAAATTTCTCCATTGAATGTTCCATCCCACGTGAACCCTTTCTCCGATGAAACAAACATCTTGTTCCCCCAACGATCGAAGATTTGGAAAGTAAACAATACAACATCTTTTCCTACAATGATCTGATACTCTTCATTATTATTATCTCCGTTCGGTGAGAAACCTGTTGGAATAAACACTCCTGTTACACAATCCAACGATGATGCTTCAGGGTCACATGGGTCAAAAGGATCTGTGCCATTAGCTATCTCAACAACATCCGTTATTCCGTCATTATCACAGTCCTTCAATAAATCTGCAGGCAGAAGAGGATTAATTGATGAAATCACATAGGAGCATGGATCGTTCTCATCTGTTCCATCTGTCATTTCCTGTGCATCTGTAACTCCGTCTCCATCTGTATCTGTCTGACAATCAATGGAAGTGTCGTCTGGGTCACATGGATTACATGGGTCTGATATGCCTGCTGGCACCAATGCTGTTAAAGGATCATCCTGTCCTGTTACCTCTTCGTAATCCGTTAATCCATCATCGTCCGTGTCTGGATCATTTGGATCTAAACAACCTGTTTCCTGCGGGTTAAATAATCCATCTCCATCCGAATCACATGCTGGTGAGTTTATGTCGGGGTCACAAGGGTCTAATGGGTCTGAACCATTGGCAATCTCTTGTCCGTCATCAATTCCGTCCCCATCCGTATCTGGATTAGTCGGGTCTGTTCCATAAATATTCGTTTCGTCATCATTTGTTATACCGTCTCCATCAATGTCTGGGTTCATCGGAATGAAGAATGCTACGATGTCTTCCGGCTGATTAATTAAGATCGAGTTTGTATCTTCAGTATCCACTTGAGTCATTGGGCCTACTGTATACTCCCAATGATCAAACATAAACCCTGGTTCAGGAACGGCTTTAGTCAAAGTCTCGATTCCTCCAAAATACTGTGTGTTCCAGGGATATTGAGGGGGCCAAATACTATTCACCTTTATCTGGCCTGAGTTTGCAGGATTCACATCAAATGATACGTCGTGTGGCCCTGTTAGGGTATAACAGTCTATCAATCCTTGCTCAAGAGCCAAACATCGCGCATCAATAAAGTCTCTAAGTTGTTGCACATTTGCCTGCCAACCACCAACTGAGCCTCCCCATTTTGCACACTGCCCTGCCATTTCAGGGGTAATCTCATTAATCATTGAGTCCAATAATTGATTCATGTATGTACACGAAAAGTATGTGTTAATTAGGTCAGCGTAGCGAGAAACATAATACTGCTCCACAATGGGGTTTTCGTTTATAAGTTTTTCTAAAATGTCCGTGTGCCCTTGCCCACCAGGGTTTGGAAGATTCTCCGCATTACAAGGGTCAGCGTTCGCTGTTGGGTCCGGTATACCTGTGTAGTTTATATAATGCCCAAAGGTTGCGTCCATATCCCATAAGGCATAGCGCCACTTTAGCTTTGAACCATTCGTATCAAGACCATGCCACCAAGCTGTGTTCCAGTTTAACCAATCTTGATTTACCGTATACGAATTGATCATAAAATAATCACAAAGAGATTGCCATTTCAATTTGTTTTTTACGTAATCAAAGTTCGGGCCTGGCGCCATATTATTAGCCATAATATAGTTAACGAGGTCGTCCCATTCTTGCTGAGCAGCCCCGGGAGACGTTGTGTAATCTTCCCATGTTCCTCCCCAGGTTTTTAGGTAGTGAAGGTTAAACTTATCCTGGTCGTAGTAGTAATCTGTATAATCATGATCGTCGGCCTTTTCACGTATTTCGTATACACCCCAATATTCTCCATTTAGATAAACAACGCAGGGTCTCCAGGTGCGCTCATCCAATAGCAAGTCTGAACGAATAGAAAGGGTATGAATGAAGGCGTCTCGAATATGTGCTCCTCCGGATTCAAATGGATAGTTGTCGCTGGCTCCTGGTTTTAGGATTAGGCGTTGGAAATCTGTTCTCGGTTTGTCTGGAAAAACTTGATGGTCTATGTCATCATTGTAACCAAACTGGTCGCGCATGATAAAATCAAACCCTCTTTGCGCATACGACCAAGAGTCATTACCGTGTTTATTGAAGTGGCCTTCACCTTCATCGATGAATGTTCC
Source organism: Crocinitomicaceae bacterium (assembly GCA_023254905.1). Classification (GTDB taxonomy): domain Bacteria; phylum Bacteroidota; class Bacteroidia; order Flavobacteriales_D; family Crocinitomicaceae; genus UBA4466. The sequence continues at coordinate 12,756 of JALRKF010000071.1, forward strand.
GTCTTGTTCGAAAAGTTCAAATGCTCCTACTTTGTTGCCATTCCCCCATCCACCACCTTGATTACCATTTGCAACCAAGTCATACACGTCTTCACTGCAAACAGAAATTACTGGAATCCCGTGTGTTTCATTGATAAAATATGTGTTTGTTTCATTAAAAGATGGATGATTCGTCCCAAATGCTCTTGCTCTTAGGGTTGTCGTCGTATTTATGTTTAATGGTGCAAAATATGCGGGTGATGTTGGCGATGGGTCGCTGCCGTCAATTGTGTATCGTATTATTGCTGTGGGGTCTGTACAACTTATTGTGACTGTAATCGGGCCCGCATAAAACCCCGGAGCGATGTCCATTTGTGGACGAGGAACGTAAAAGTCCTGTGCGCCTGTATTGTTCATTCCTGGTGTTGGATTTGTAAATAACTTCCAATCAGGCGCTCCGTTCGTCGATCGCCCGACGGAATGATCCGATTGTGTCAGGTGAATAATCTTTAAAGAGTCAATAATATTACCTAGGTTATTACTCAGAATTATCCATTCTCCTTGTGTCTGTTTCAAGTTGAAATTTGGGTGAAGTTCTCCTCCTTGTGTTGTGTTTCTTCCTGAAGCCATAATCATTATGAAACCATTTGCTGGAACAGTTCCCGATGGAATCTGCCACTTCAAGGGGTTTGATGACTTGTCTGAAAGATACCAGCCTGTAAGATCTACAGGTGATGCGGTTAGATTGTGAAGCTCTACCCAGTCCTCATTGTTTCCAAAAGCGTCTACTAGAGTATTCATGTTTGAACATGAATACTCGTTAATAATAACCTGCCCTTGAACCGCTAGTGATAGTGATAAGAAAAGGACAATTAAAGCGGGTTTTAACTTTTTTAATAATTTACGGCGTATCATGTTCTAGTCTATGTTCACTGCATATTACAAAATTGTGGTCTAACTTTAAAACTAAATTCATATATTCTGCGATTCGATATGTAGAGACAACACTTTAAAACATCTAATTATGCGGGCTTTTCTTTTCTTTTCGATTACTTTTTTTATCCTTTTATCCTGTGCCAAAGTGGAAGGTCCTGGAGGTTCCTCTGCCATTATCGGCAAGGTTCGTGCTGAAGTTTATGATGGTGCTAACAACCTAATTAATGAATACGACATTCCAAAAGAAGATGTTTATCTCATTTATGGTGAAGAAAATAGTTTTTATGACGACGATGTCGAGACCTCTTATGATGGAACTTTCCGGTTTGATTATCTGGAAAGAGGAAATTATCAGTTGTTTGTTTACTCTAAATGTGTTACCTGTCCAAGTGGTAAAGAAATCGTTTTGGTGGATGTAGAAATTCCATCCAAAAAGTCCACTATCGACGTTGGAACTATTATCATTCGTAAATAAATGCGTTTCTGTCTTTTTTTATTGCTTTTTGTCTCATTCACCGGAATAAGCCAACATGAATTTCAAGTTTGGAATAAAGCTGGTGTTGATTATAAAATAAAAAAAGGTGTTCATGCTGAATTTGAGCTAAACTCGCGTTTTGACAATCAGGGTTTAGGAACATTTTTCCCTCAGGTGGGCATAGAATATAAACTTACAAAGTGGTTGAAACCTTCGGTTGAATACCGTTTCGTGGTAGACAGAAACAACATTGGTAATTACAAACCATACAGTCGTCTGAACTTCAACCTCAACTTTGGAGAGGACTTTGACCGTCTTTCTTTAGGCGCTCGGGTTCGTTATCAGTATGCTTTTAACAGCTTGTCACAAGCTGCGTATGATGCAGATTTTGATATGGCTTTCCGTTTTAAACCGTCTGTGAAGTACGATATCAATGATTTTCCGCTTTCGCCGGAGGTATCAGCCGAGTTTTTCTACAATCCTTTAACTGGAGGGCCTTACCGACCGGGGTTTGATAAAATCAGATATGCCATTGGCTTAGACCTGGACTCAAAAGGTCCTCACGGTGTTGGAATGAAATATCAACTTGATCAAAAGCTACATGATTATAGCTCACGTATACGTCACGTAATTGCTGTTTCTTATTCTTACGACATCAACTAACTAGGGCAGCTCTGTCTTTTTTACCCTTAGCCCTATATCCAACACTTCATCTACTTGAGATTGCGTAACCGCTTGTTCCACAATAAATGAATACTGGCCACTTAATGGTAGTTTCAGGGAAGGAAAGTCTAGGCTTGTCTCAACAATAGATCCTGTTTTTTTACCAAGCCATGCGCCGTCCTCTTTTGATATTCTTATCTGATACGGTCGTCTTTCAGATTGTCTGTCAGGCAGAGTTGTATTCAAAAAGATCCATAGGTTGTTAAACTTATAATCTGTTGTTGTTCTTAGTGTTAGTGAGATATCATACAATGCTGTTGTGTCTTTAACTTCCAACGTAAACTCAGGCTTCTGGTCAAGGGTCCATGTCCGACCATCAAAAGAATATACTTTCTCGAATAGCGGCTTTTCACCACACCCAATAAGTACTGCTGTAAGCAGCAATAAAAGCAGGTTATGCTTTCTTATCTGCTTCATTAGTTTTTTTATTTGTGTTTCGGTTATTGCGACTTCTATTATTGTTTGAGCGTTTTTTATCGTTAACCTGGCTTTTAGGCTGGTCTTTTTTGTTGTTAGGTCCTAAATTCTTAGAGCCTCCTTCTTGTTTCTGCTGATGGTTTGGTTTTTTCTTTTGGCTTGAGTTCGAGGTCTGCGGGTTCTTTCCTTTGTTTTGCGGGCCTTTCCTTCGTTTTTTGTTTCTCTTTTTCTTAAAAACGTGCTCAAATCTGTTAAGACTATCCTGACCTACAACATTTGTGTAGTCTGGCTCTTGCACGAACACCTCTTCAACATAATCGTTGAGGTCTGCTGGTTTCTTGCCTTCCTTGTTCAGGGCTTTGATCTCACTCACACGCTCCGGAGCTAGGGGAATCAAGCCTGAACCCATTGCTGCTTCACCTTCGTATGCGTACCACATTTGTTTCTTGAACACATCTGTTTTCACGTGTGTTGCATTACCTTTCTCTGTGCGAAGACGTAGGTCGCCTTTTGGGAATGCTTTCAATGCATCCATGTACATATCCAGCTCGTAATTCAAACAGCACTTGAGTTTACCGCATTGTCCAGCAAGTTTTTGCGGGTTCAATGATAGCTGCTGATATCTTGCTGCTGAAGTGGAAACAGATCTGAAATCTGTTAACCATGTGGAACAACAAAGTTCTCTTCCACAAGAACCAATACCGCCAAGTCTTGAAGCCTCCTGACGCGCCCCGATCTGTTTCATTTCGATACGGATTTTGAATGCTTCAGCCATGTCCTTGATGAGTTGTCGGAAATCAACTCTTCCTTCTGCGGTATAGTAAAACGTTGCTTTGCTCAAGTCTCCCTGATACTCGACGTCAGAAATTTTCATTTGTAAACCTAAGTTTACAGCAAGTGTTCTTGCTCGAAACATAACATCCTTTTCCAGAGATCGTGCCTCGATCCACTTGTCTATATCTTCTTGTAGTGCTTTGCGTAATATCTTCTTAGCCTCCACGGGTTTGAACCCAGGAGCCTTTTTCTTGACCTGAATTCTGGCTAATTCACCTGATACCGAAATTACTCCTATATCATAACCCGGGGCCCCTTCAACAACAACAACATCACCTGTTACAAGAGGTAGTTTTTTTGTGTTTCTATAAAACCCTTTGCGACTATTTTTAAATCGTATTTCGAATATATCGTAAGGAGATTGACCTGTTGGTAAACTCATGTTTGCCAACCAATCAAACACCTCCAGTTTGCTACAACCGCCAGAAGAACAGGTGCCGTTATTTTTACATCCATTTGGAGTTCCTCCTCCACAATTGGCACAGCCCATAGTCTTCTATTCTTTTCGTAAAATTAACTAAATAATTGTTATGTTGTTCTTGTCATGCGTTGTGGATGTAACGCATCACTTGAAAGCATAATTGTGTGAATAGGATCTTTGCATTTGCGTTTCTATCTATATGATATACAGCATCATTGAAGGAGGTTGAAAAGTCCTGTACGTTGTTTCCTGTGATGAACCGGGAGAAGTTAGCAAGAAACTTTTCTTCTTCTCCTGAAACCATTGTTAACTCATCTTCTGTGTAGTTTTTCAATATGCTTTGGCGGAACATGTGTATAGCATAGGTCAAAAATCTTTTTTGGTTGTCTTTTCCATGAGATGCCGCTTCTTCAGCCCACCCGATCATGTCAATAACATCTTTTTTAAAGCAAGCCCTCATCATTTGAATAAAAAGCTCTCTTTGGTCGTCTTGATTGTTATTATTAACCCCCTCTTCATGGGCCCTTATTAAGTTTCCTTCTGTTTTTCCTGCAATACTATCCGCAGAAGCAATATTTAACCCCTCACTAATCAAATAATCTCTAATCTCTTCAAACCTCAATCTAGGAATAGGTATTATTTGTGTTCGTGAAATAATTGTTGGTAGTAGTCTTTTCTTATCTGAACAAATCAACAAAAACACCGTTTTCACTGGGGGTTCCTCTAATATTTTTAATAGTTTGTTTGCGCTAGAAATATTCATTTCCTCTGGTAGCCAAATAATAATAACCTTATACCCCCCTTCATGTGCATGAAGACCTAGTCTTTTTATAATTTCATCTGACTCGTAAACACTTATTATCGGTTTCCTTCCTTTTGGGTCTATTTTTTCCACCCATCTATTCAGGTCGAAATAGGGGAACTCTTTAATTTGTTCTCTCCACAACGACAATAATGGTGTTGACGTTTTTGAGACAGGCTGTACTGTTGGAAACACAAAGTGAAGGTCGGGGTGTTGCAGATTTAAAACCCTTAAACAGGAGCTACATTTCCCACAACTGTCCTCTTTGTTTCGATCTTTACACAATATATATTGTGAAAAAGACAATGCCAAAGGAAGCCCCCCAAACCCGAGATCTCCCAATAATAATTGGGCGTGGCCGACCTTCTTATTGTTCAACCCATCAGCCAATTTTGACTTGATCCGCTCTTGTCCTATTACCTCCGAAAATTGCACGTGTTAAAAGTAGGAAAAAATGGAATTCTTTTTGTTCTACAATCTTTGTTGATACTGAATTCTGTATATTCGAATTCACAAATTAGAGACTAGATGAAAAATATTTACTTACTATTTGCTTCTTTGTTTGTGGTATTTAGCGTGCCATCAATTGCAATGACAAATCACCACGAAATAAAAACAGAAATAAAAGCAGGTGTCGCTATTTCGGTTGCTGTTAAAAGCTCTGAAGGAAAACCAATCAAAGGCGCTTTGATAAAAATAATTTCGAATAAAATGGTGATTGCTGCGGGAAGTACTGACGAGGGGGGTAACGCAGCACTTAAGATCGCTAGCTACGGTAATCAGGCAGTAGATATTGAGGTGTCTCACGCCTTATTCAGGCCTGCTAACTTGAATTCAGTAACTCTTGAAAACAACAAGGTGTTCAATATATCATTGGAGGCAAAGGGAGTAACAGAAGAGCAGATCAAATCTGACAGTGAGCAAGCTGTAGAGGAACTTCAAAAAAAGAAAGAAGAAGAAATGAAGGCGGCTGACGAAGCTGCTAAGCGTAAAGAAGCTGCTGCACAGGAGCAGGAGTCTGTGAAGAAGGAAACTGAAGAAGCTAAGAAAGAAGCGGAGGACAGGCAGAAAGCCGTTGAGGAGCTAAAAGTAAAGACTGAAGAAATGCGTGATGAGCATTCTGATCGTCTTGATGCTGAGCAACGTGAAAGAGAAAAGGCGGCTGACGAAAGACAGAAATTGCTAGAGGAGCGCAAGAAAGAGTTGGAGGGTTATGATGCCCTAGAGGAAGTTAAAAAAGGTGAAAAGGCGGCTGAGAAAGAAGCTTCAAAAGCTCAAAAAGAGGAGAAAGACAAAATAAAAGACGCTGAGAGGGAGGCGAAAGAGCAGGAAAAAGTAGCAAAAGAGGAGAAAAATAAAGCTGAAGAGGAGCGCAAAAAAGTAGAGGAAGAAGCGAAAGAGGAAGAGAAGAAACTGAAAGAAGAAGAAAAAGCAAAGGCTGCGGCTGAAAAAGCAGCAAAAGAAATTGAAAAAGAGGAAAAAGAAGTAGAGAAGGTTGCTAGTAAAATGGAAGAATTAAAGGCTGACCTTGAAAAACTTGATGAAGACCAAAGCAAGATTGATGATGAGCGTAAATCTCTTGAAAAAGAACAGAAAGACCTCGATAAAAAAATCGAAAAGGCTAAGAAAAAAGGTAAGCCGGTAGATAAATTTGTTGAGAAATCTGAGAAAATCATTGAGAAGCATGAGAAACTTGATGACAAGCAAAAAAAGCTTGATGATAAGCGAGATAAAGTGAAGAAGAAAATGAAAAAACTTTAGATGTTAAGCGGTTGATTTCTCAACCGCTTTTTTTAGCTTAGCCCAGTGTTTGCAAACCTAAAATATTACGTCCTTCTTCACCTAATCATTTTTATTTGGGGGTTTACCGGCATCTTGGGAAAGCTCATCCATCTGGAATCTATTCCCATTGTTTGGTACAGGGTGATCATTGCTTTCGTTGCTCTATTCATGGCATTAAAATTCATGAAGCGCGAATTGTGGATAAAGAGTTACAAATCCGCTATTACTGTAATGCTTGTAGGTGTTATTGTAGCTCTACACTGGGTAACCTTTTATGCTTCCATCCAATTGTCAACCGCTTCGCTCGGAATTCTTTGTCTGTCAACAACAACTATTCATGTTGCATGGCTCGAGCCACTTATCATGCGTCGAAAACCACAACTACTCGAATTTGTTTTTGGTGCTGTTGTTGTCTATGGTATTTACTTTGTTTCGGATGATTTCACTATGGATGAATACGTTGCTCTCGGTTTAGGTTTGCTTTCAGCGCTGCTTGCCGCAACATTTTCTGTGTTTAACGCGAAATTCATTCAGACTATCTCAGCGACCAAGATTACCCTGTACGAGATGTTTTCTGCGTCAGTCTTTTTAACTATAGTTTTACTGGTTACAGGAGATTTTAACTGTGCAAGGATAACCCCTTCAATATCGGACGTTCTCTGGTTATTATTTTTGGGTGTTATTTGTACGTCTTTCGCTTTTCTTGCAAATATAGAGGTAGTTAAGCGCCTCGGTGCGTTTACGGTTTCATTAAGTATTAATCTCGAGCCTGTTTACACTATTGTTCTCGCTATTTTTATTTTGAATGAAAACGAATTATTGGGTGTTGATTTTTACATCGGATCCACTTTGATTGTGTTCGTGGTTCTGTTGAATGCGGTTTTGAAATCAAGTCAGCGTAAAACGCAAAACAATCTAAGCAATTAGAGTTATTGAATTTGTCTCAAAAAGTATTAGTTTTAGGTTAAGAAACCTTTATACAAAACCGAATAACTAGAAAACTTATCCCTATGAAAAAGAAAAGCTTTATTGTTCCCCATGATTACACAGAAGTAGCAAACATTGCACTCGAGCACGCTGTAGCTACAGCAAGACCTATTGGGGCACAAATATACCTTCTTCATGTTGTTTCGAAGGAAAAAGAAATTCAACAAGCAGAGGACAAACTTTCAGAGATTGCCTCAAAGCATAGTGGTGTTGAAATTATTCCTTCCGTTCGAATGGGTAATATTTTTGAGGATATTGGTGATTTCGCTGCAGAGCATCATGCAGAACTTATATTCATGGGAACGCATGGAACACAAGGTTGGCAACACGTGCTTGGTATGTATGCCCTAAAGGTTATAACACACTCGACTGTTCCTTTTGTTATTGTTCAAGAAAAAACAGCAAAAGAAACTGGATACGACGATATTGTTGTACCGCTCGACTTGCATAAAGAGACGAAACAAAAACTTACCATTGTAGCAAATCTTGCAAGATATTTTAAATCAAAGGTTCATGTTATTACTCCAGATGAATCGGACGAGTTTTTGAGACATCAAGTTAAGGCAAATATTGTTTTTGCTAAAAAATTCTTCGAGGAAAGGTCTATTGATGTCACGGCTACAATCGTTCCTAGCAGCGGTTTTGACAAAGAAGTTGTTAAACATGCTGTCAACATTGGGGCAGATCTAATAGCTATTATGAACTTGAACAAAGGGCGTTTGTTGGGTCAAATTTCTTCTAATCATGAAGAATATATTATTACAAATGACGCTCAAATTCCGGTGCTAATAATGAACCCTATTGAAGGCTCCATAACTTTTGCTGCTGATTTTAACGGATAAAAGGTTCTATTTATAATGATAGAGTACCCCTGTTATGGGGCCTTTTTTGTTTTGTAATCATCTCTCTTTAGCCGTTCTTGAACTTCTTTTAGGTTGGCATTTTTCTTTTCGCTTCTTGTTTCAATAGATGTCTTCGTAAAGTACTTGTGTGAACTCAAGAATTTCACTTGTATCTCGTCCCATTCTTTGTCTGATCCTATTTTCCCATGTTCCATTAGTTCCCTTTTCAATTTATCTGAAATCTCATGAAAATCCTCCCTACC
>JALRKF010000005.1 GCA_023254905.1 Crocinitomicaceae bacterium
CGTTGATGGTGTTGTATACGATGTGGCTGGGCTAAATGCTTTGAATCCATCCGATATAAAGTCTATTAACGTGTTGAAAGATGCTACTGCTGGTATTTACGGAGTTCGTGCAGCGAATGGTGTGATTATCGTGGAAACAAAAAAGGGAAGGATTAACCAAAAGCCAAGTATTGAATACAGTGGCTATTATGGAATACAACAAACAAGTAGAAAGTTACAACTTCTCACTGCAGAAGAATATGCCGTAATCAAAAACGAAATGTTTGGTTTGGCTGGTGAACCACTGCCATTTCCGAACACTGGATTGGGTATTGGAACAAACTGGCAGGATTCTATTTTTCAGAGTGCACCGGTTCAATCGCACAACTTTACAATGAGCGGAGGAACGAAAAGTACTAAATACAGTTTAGGTCTCGGATATTTTACGCAAGATGGTATTGTAGGAGGAGAGAAGGCTCATTTTGCGCGTTACAACGCTCGATTAAATATTTCTACGGATCTTTCAGAAAAATTGAAATTCAATTCTGTTTTCCTATTCTCTAATGAATATAGAAATGGTTTACCAGAGGGAGGCATAGGTTCTGTACTGTATAACACCATAAACGCTTTCCCTAATGATCCGATAAAGACTCCAGACGGAAATTACTCTTACTTGGAAGAAGTTAGTGATATCATCAATCCTGTTGCTCAAATTGAAAATCAGTACAACTATAATTATGCGGATAAATTCGTGGGTAAAGAGGAGTTTGTTTACGAGATCAACGATGACTTTACATTCACAAATCGCTTCAACTACAATTATGCTTTAGTTGATTTCAAAGCATTTTCACCTCTTGTATGGTATGGACCAGGCAAGTTTGCAAACTCAGCATTAAATGCAGATTTAGATTCGCCACTCGTGGAAATAGCGGATAGTATGTTCGTTGAGAGAGGAGCTTCGGTGTATGAATCTCGTGATTCATATTTGGATTTAACTTTTGAAAGCTACGTGAATTATGACAAAACTTTCAACGAGAAGCACAGAGTGAAGGGTACAGCGGGAATTACAATATTTGAACGCAAAGGTGAATCATTAAATGGAACAGCATTTGGAATACCAAATAACTCACTTCAGTTTGCTGACATTTCCGCAAATACTGCGGAAGGAGGATTTTTAAATAACGTTGGTTCTTGGGAGTTTAAAGAAAGATTATTATCTGCCTTTGTGAGAGCGGAATATGCGTTTGGGTATAGATACGTATTAAGTGGTATTTTAAGACGCGATGGTTCTAGTAAGTTTGGTCCGAATAGCAGGTGGGGTTTATTTCCTACTTTATCCGGAGCTTGGTTGATTTCGGAAGAAGCGAATTACAACATCGAAGCGATTGACTACATGAAATTTAGATTAAGCTACGGTGTGTCAGGAAATGACAAAATTGCAAATTTTGCCTACAGAGCTTTATTGGATGGAGAGGGCGTTTATGTCTTTGATGATGTAATCATACCAGGAACGGCAATTGGTCGAGCAGCGAATCCAGACCTAAAATGGGAAACTACGCGACAATTAAATGTTGGTTTAGATATGACCATCGTGAAAAAGATTGATTTCACTCTAAACTATTTTGTTAAAAATACTTTTGATTTATTATTTCAACCGGATGTTTCGGCGGTTATTGGCTCTTATGGAGCTGGAGGTTTTCCACCGATCATAAATGCTGGAGATGTTACCAATAAAGGAGTTGAATTAGAGCTTGGTTACTCTACTGACCCTGAAAACGATTTTGTATTTGGAGCAAATTTCAATTTCACACACATCGTGAATAGAGTAACAGGAGTTCCAGAAGGGGTTGATTTTTTACCTGGTGCTTCATTTGGTGTAGGAGGGAATGTTGCAACGAGATTTGAAAAAGGTTATTCAATTGGATATTTCCACGGATATGAAACAGCAGGGATTTTCCAAACACAAGAGGAGATCGATAATCATCCGGTAGTTCAGGAAGGCGCGCAGCCAGGAGATTTGATTTTCGTTGACCAAGATGGAGATGGTGAAATCAATTTTAGTGATGACTCGGATAAAACCGATCTTGGTTCACCAATACCTGATTTCACTATGGGGTTATCTATAAATTTTAACTACAAAAATCTTGATTTTAGCAGCATGATTTATACAGCTCTTGGGCAGGAAATCATTCGAAACTTTGAGCGAAATCAGCCCTATGCAAATCAGTTAGATTATGTAGTGGAGAGATGGACTGGTCCTGGTTCAACCAATGAACATCCAAGATTAACAACAGAGCCAACACGGAACACCGTATTCTCGTCATACTATGTTGAAGACGGTTCGTTTTTGAGGTTGAGAAACGTTCAGATTGGTTACTCTCTTCCAACGAAATGGATTAAGCACATAAAAATGGAAAGATGCAGAATTTATGTGGCTGCAAATAATTTAGTCACACTAACCAAGTACCGTGGATACGACCCTGACGTTGGATCTGGTGGTGTATTGTCAGCGGGTGTTGATTACGGAATCTATCCTCAGGCCAGAACAATTATGGGAGGAGTTCAAATTAAATTTTAAACTAACGAACTATGAAAAAGATATTTGCAATAACATCAGCTCTCATTATCTCGCTAGGGATAATTGGTTGCGAGAAGTTTCTAGCTGTGGACCCACCATATGCACAAGATGCAGAAAATTATTTCTTAACTGAAGAGGATTACCAAAATGCTCTAGTCGGTGCATATGATCTTCTACAAGCATCATTTGTGTCTGTTTGGATCGGTGACATTGCTTCCGATAATACAATTGCTGGGGGAGAAAGTGTTAATGATACAGAAGGTTTACATCAGATTGATAACATGACACACGGAGGTGTAAGTAATGAGCTTAGATCGATATTTCGTTACAATTACGCGGGATTAACTAGAGCAAATTATATCCTAGAACAACAGAACAATCCTGATGCGATTGAGTTTTTTGGAAAGGATCATGTGTTTGCAGAGGCCAAATTCTTGCGTGCTTTTTATTACTTCGAGTTGGTCAAGACTTTTGGAGGAGTGCCAATTATCGTAGATGAGCGGATTGGAGCTGAGCAAGCTACCAATATTCCAAGAGCATCTGCAGAGGAGGTATATACACAAATAGAGTCTGATCTTCTTGCAGCGGCAGCGGTTCTTGAGCCATTTGCAGCACAAAAGGGAAGAGCTACTTCAGGGGCTGCGAAAGCATTATTAGGTAAAGTTTATTTATACCAAGGAAAAAATTCAGAGGCAGCAGCAATTTTTGGAGAAGTTATAGGATCTGGAATGTACAGCTTAATTCCGAATTACAGCGATCTCTTCCTTGCCTCTTCGGAAGGTAATAGTGAAACAGTTTTTGATGTGGAGTATTCAGGACTAGAAGGTGGTAGTTATGGATGTTTCGTTTGCCTTGAGGGAAATGTAGGGCCTGGTTTTAATGGCATTAGGCAGTACGATGGCCCAGTCTACGGAGATGGTAACAGCTACAATTTACCAACGCAAAATCTTTACGATGCATTTGATCCTGCTGATCCGAGACGAGATGTTACAGTATTGGACATAGATGGATTCATTGCAGCCCAAGCTGATCCATCGAGTATTACTTATGCCATCGGGGCAGGAGGTCATACCGGCTACTACAATAACAAATATATCAAAAGGCAGGGGGAAATAGGTTTACCTGATAATGATCTAACGAGTCCAGTAAATTATCGAGTTATACGATATGCGGATGTTTTATTGATGGCGGCCGAGGCTAATTTCCTGGCAGGATCCACTGGTTTGGCTCAGCAATATGTAGATGAAGTCCGAGCAAGAGTAGGGATGCCTTCAGTAGCAGTAACGTCTCTTGATGTAATTATGAACGAAAGACGTCTAGAATTATCTTGTGAGGGCCATAGATTTTACGATCTCGTGAGATCAGGTCAGGCATCCACATATATTGAAGGATTTCAAACTGGAAAGCATGAGTTATTCCCAATCCCACAAGTAGAAATAGACCTTGCTGGTGGGAATTGGTCGCAAAATCCAGGTTATTAACACAAATTAGAAAATCAAAACCATGAAACGACATACACTTTTACTTTTTGCATTGGCATTAATAACAGTTATTTCTTGTAAGAAAAAAGATCCACAACTCGGAGAGGCTCCTACAGCAGCGGATGCAGCATTTACGTATCAGCCATCGGCAGCCAATGCCAACATTATTGAATTCTCTGCGGTAAATACGGATATTCAAGCAGTTTGGGATTTAGGAAATGGACAAACAGGTTCAGGATCGGAAATCACTGGGATATATCCAAATGCTGGAACATACACTGTAAAGCTTACAGTATTCGGTTCCGGTGGATCAGCTTCTAGCACGCAAGATATTGTTATTGATCAAACAGATCCGACTTTATTGGATGGTCCAATATATACGGCATTAACGGGTGGAGCAACCGGCCCTGGATACAGAACTTGGGTAATAGACTCTATTAGCAGTGCACACTTTGGTGTAGGACCGGATCCAATAGGTGCAGCAGGAGACTTCCCAGAATGGTGGGCAGCTAGTCCAATGGACAAGGCTGGAGCAGGTCTTTATGATGACCGCTACACGTTTTACTTAAATAATTTCCAGTTCGACATGGTCAACAATGGAGATGTATACGTACACAATTCACTTGCTGGCGATTTCCCTGGATCTTTTGAAAATTTAGGAGATTACACAGCTCCTTATACCGATCAGTTGAATGAAACGTGGACGGTAACGGAAGGTACGGAAACAATGCTTTCAGTTTCGGGCAGCTCATTCATTGGTATGTATACTGGATTCAATGATTATAAGATCTTGCAATACTCTGATACTTCATTATGGCTTTCATACAAGCATCACGAGGGAGGATTGACGTGGTATTTGCGTCTAATTCCGGAAGGTTTCGTTAGCTCCGGTGGCGGAGGTGGCGGAGGCGGTGGAGGT
>JALRKF010000162.1 GCA_023254905.1 Crocinitomicaceae bacterium
TATAATTCGTGTTTTGTGTTGGATCGTAAATCGTTGGGATTTCATATTGTAAATCCACTGTATCACTTATTTGGCCAAAGACGGAAAGGCTCGCTATACTAAATAGCAATGCAATTAATCTACCATATCGAAGTTCAGTCCTTTTCACTTTTACAGCACCTTCAGCGCCCCTTTGATCAGTTCTTCCACAGTCTCGTCTCCTGATGCAATTTTATCTAAAGCTTTCTCAGCAGCTTTTTTGTCGAATCCAAGGGAAACCAAAGCAGTTAACGCATCAAATTGATTTGTATTGTTCGCAACAAATATATTTTCAGACGAAAATGCCATTTTTAGCATTTTATCCTTCAGATCTACGATGACACGCTGGGCTGTTTTAGCTCCAATACCTTTAATACTCTTAATTACATTGACATCTTCGCTCTGTATTGCAATCGCTATTTCTTCAGGAACTAAAGATGAAAGCATAATCATAGCTGTATTTGGGCCTATTCCAGATACGGAGACAAGATGATTGAACATCTCGCGTTCTATTTTATCATGAAAACCATAAAGTAGTTGAGCATCCTCTCGAACTACAAATTGAGTAAATACAGTCACATTCTCGTTGTTGCCAATGTTCGAGAAAGTATTTAACGAAATCTTCACTTGATATCCTACTCCATTACAATCAATAACTAGATCTGTTGGATTTTTCTCGATTAGTCTACCCTTCAGCTGTGTGATCATTCTTATTTATTTTGAGCATCAATAACCGCAACCTTGACCATGTTTACTATCTCACGAACAGAAGAGCCCATTTGTAGCACGTGAACTGATTTTTTTAATCCGACCAGAATTGGTCCAATCGAATCCCCTTGTGTGATTTCTTGAAGTAATTTATATGCAATGTTTCCAGCTGACAGGTTCGGAAATATAAGTGTGTTAACTTGTCTATTTGCTAATGTGCTAAATGAGAATTTTTCATTCATTAACTCATTATTCAATGCAAAATTGGCTTGTATTTCACCATCCACAATTAAGTTTGGATCATTTTCATGCAAAATTTCTACGGCTTTCGCCATTTTCGTAGCGTCTTCCCCGGGTGATGAACCGAAGTTAGAATAACTCAACAAGGCTACTCTTGGCGTTACTTTAAATTTTCTCACCGTTCGAGCAACATTAGAGGTAATCTCAGCAATCTCTTCGGCAGTTGGATTAAGATTTATAGTTGTATCCGCAAGGAAAAGTGGCCCTCTCTTGGTCATAAGAATATACATCCCTGCAACTCGATTAATTCCTTTCTGTAATCCTATTGCTTGAATAGCAGGTTTAACAACATCTCTATAATTTCTAGTAGTTCCAGATACCATTGCATCGGCATCACCTATCTCTACCATCATTGCGCCAAAGTGATTTCTTTCGCGCATGATTTGAATTGCCTCGTATTCTGTGAACCCCTTTCGCATGCGCTTTTCGAAGAATGCTGAACCGTACGACCTTCTCCTTTCAATCTCATCATCAGATTTTGGATCGATAATTTCTACATCCTGAAAGTCTAATTCATATTCCTCAATAAGGGAAGAAATTACCGCTTTCTTTCCCAACAAGATCGGGAAAGCAACACCTTCTTCGTATGCAGTTTGAGCAGCTTTTAAAATTTTAATGTTATCCGCTTCAGAAAAAACTACACGCTTCGGGGATCGTTGTGCTTTATCTGTGATATTTCTTATAAGCTTATTATCTATCCCAAGCCTACTCTTCAACTCAAGTTCATAACCCTCCCAGTCTTCAATAGGTTCTCTGGCAACACCTGATTCTATCGCCGCTTTTGCGACAGCTGGTGCCACGTAATAGATTAATCTTGGGTCTAACGGTTTGGGAATTATTTGCTCTCTTCCAAATGATATATTCTTCTCACCATAGGCTTCGATTACCTCTTCCGGAATTGTTTCCTTAGCCAACGCCGCAATGGCTTTCACAGCAGCTAGCTTCATGTCCTCATTTATGGTCTTTGCGCGAACATCCAGGGCACCACGGAAAATGAAAGGAAAACCAAGTACATTATTTACCTGATTCGGATGGTCTGAGCGGCCGGTGGCCATAATTATATCCTCACGGACAGAAGTAGCATCTTTAAATGAAATCTCTGGTTCTGGATTTGCCAACGCAAAAACAATCGGGTCCTTGCTCATGGTCTCAATCATTTCCTTTGAAACAATTCCACCCTTGGATAAACCAAGAAAAATATCTGCTCCTGTAAAAGCTTTATCAAATGCAATAGACTCTTTTTTACCCTTTGCAAAAAACAGCTTATTCTCATCCAAATCTTGCCTGGATTCACAAACAAGCCCTTTCGAGTCATACATATGGATGTTCTCCACTTTTGCCCCTAGTGCGTGATAAAGCCTTGCGCACGATAAAGCTGAAGCTCCTGCTCCAGAGACTACAATTTTTACTTGTTTAATGTCTTTATTAGCCAGTTCCAAAGCGTTGAGTAATGCAGCTGAAGAAATAATTGCTGTTCCATGCTGGTCATCATGCATGATTGGAATATCTAATTCCTCTTTCAAGCGTCGTTCAATTTCGAAAGCTTCTGGGGCCTTTAGATCCTCAAGATTAATACCTCCAAATGTTGGGGATATTGCTTTTACAGTTTGAACAAACAGATCTGGATCGCTCGCATCTACCTCAATATCGAACACATCGATATCTGCGAATATTTTGAACAGAAGTCCCTTTCCCTCCATTACAGGCTTGGATGCTGCTGGACCAATATCACCCAAACCTAACACTGCAGTACCATTAGAAATAACAGCTACAAGATTTCCCTTGCTAGTGTATTTGTAAACGTCTGCGGGCTCCTCCGCAATCTTCAAGCACGGCTCCGCTACACCAGGTGAGTATGCCAATGACAAATCTCTTTGTGAAGTGTAAGGCTTTGTAGGAATAACCTCTATCTTTCCGGGTTTTCCACTGGAATGATAGTCAAGAGCATCTTGCTTTCTAATTTTCGCCATAAGGGTGTTTTCGAGCTGACAAAGATACTAAATTGCACCGGTAATAGTGAGCAGAATTTAAAAAAGCCACTCCTTACAACAGGAGTGGCTTTCTATGAGTTTTGTCGACTCAAAAGAGTCTCAATGCGTTATTACTTGATCACTAACACTTGGCTGTAAGAAGCCCCAGCAGTAGCTACGCTAATGATGTAATTACCACTATTCAAGTCATTCGTTGGAACAGCAATCTTTTGTGATCCTGTTAGATTTGATAATGATTGAGTTGCTACCTCACGCCCAGCTAAATCAGTAATTGTAATAGTATAGTCTCCCTCTGCTTCGAAAGATACATTTACAATATCAGATGCTGGATTTGGATAAACTTCCAGTGAAATTTCGTCGATATTATCAATCCCAGCCTCAGCGATGGAAACTTCCGTTGCGTTAACAATCTCCCCTGTAGTTAGGTCTAATAACATAACCACAGCTTTCATGTTAGCTCTGGTGGAAGTTGACGGCACTGTGTAGTTAAAGCTATAATTAGCAACTGTTCCGTCTGTAATTGTAGCAGGAACGGATCCAGCTTGTCCACTGTAACCTCCGAGTAAAGCACGTCCTACATGATCATAAACCATTTGAGCTGCAGGAACCGGATCAGGTAAACTTTCATAACCACCCATAGCAGTTGTCCCACCAGAATAATAATTAGCCTGAGCATATCCCGAAGTTGTTCCGGTAACACCATTCTCCACAATAACAACTCCTAAACGGAAATTCGCCGAAGAAACAGGTGTATAGAATGTAGCGGATGCATCAATCGTCACGGAAGATCCAGTACCAGATACTGTAGCTCCAATATTCGCTGGAACTCCTAGATTAACTCTGTCATTATAGTACTGCTGGAATGCTGACTGAGAAACAGAAGCATCTAGAAGAACTCTGTCAACATTACACCCAGGGAAGCCCGAAATATCAGCTCCATTGTCGTATGCAGTAACCGTCATAGGGTCACCATTGTGAACTGCTATACCAATGAAATCGTTTGGATACGTAGAAACCATGTAATCCATTGCTACTGCTCCCCTCGGACACCATCCACACCATGTCCCTGTTCCTTCTTCAATTACAACTGCCTTGTTCGTTGCTTGAGAAAGAGTGTTGTGTAGAGTTTGTCCGTTGTTGTTTGATGCATCATCGTCTGGTCCTCCGTTTGCAGCGTTTATAGAGACATTGATTGTTCTCTCAACAGCCGCGGCATACGTCACTGCATCCGGGTGTGCTACTGAAGTAGTTGCTCCAGGTGCAATATTCGTGTTGATCGTTTGGATATGAGACATCCCGTCATTCCAATCGATTTCTAATGATGTAATTGTATTTGCTCCTAAGTTTGTAACATCTACGGACAATACCGAGTTAGCGTTTAAGGCAGCATAACGAACTAAATTTACACCTGACACAGCAACTTCAACAGCTGGCAACGCCTCTACAACAACATCATCAATCGCTACACCTGTTGCCCAAGATCCACCATCGTCATACTTGAAACGGAAGCGGACATCTGGTTGGTTATCAGTGTTTGCTAGTGCTACAGTTACATCTTCCCATACTATGTTTGGGTTGAAAGTATGTGTGTAAATCGTATTCCATGTGCTTCCACCATCCGTGGAAACTTCGACAGAGTGCGGGTTACCACCGTACGTTCCATCGTCTACACAAGAATATTTTAGCCCCATACCTGTCGCGGTAGAAAAGTCCATTGATGGTGAAGTTAAATAAACTGTTGTCATGGTACAATTACAAACATCGTCATTAGCCATTGCGAATTGGCCATGAGCGGGAACCGGCCAAAAACCTCCAGCGTTAGCATTAGCTGAAGTTCCGGTTTCGAAGGCGTCACCCCCGGATGCGTTAGAAGTAGTCCAACCAGTAGGGAGACCAGGAGCCGTAACTGCATCAAAGTTTTCAGTCAAACCCTGACCGAAAGAAGTGGTTGCAATGAACATCGCTCCGAAGAGTAGTAAATTTTTCATAGTCTTAAATAATTTTGAAGATTGACCTCAAAAATAAGACAACCAAAGGCATGAAACAAGATTAAGTGAATTTAATTGTGTGATTTATTTGACTTCACTATTGGATTTCTAAGTATTAATTAAGTACTATTAGATCATGAAAGTAGTTTTTTTTAGTGGTGCTGGAATGAGTGCGGAAAGTGGAATAGGGACTTTCCGAGACAAGGGTGGGTTATGGGAGAACCATAGGATTGAGGATGTCGCGACCCCTGAAGCATGGAAAAGAAACCCGGATCTGGTGACAGAGTTTTATAACCTCAGAAGAAAGAAGATAATTGAAACTGAGCCAAACAAAGCTCACTTTGCTATTGCCCAATTAGAAAATATTATTGATGTCCATGTGATTACGCAGAACATTGACGACCTTCACGAAAGAGCAGGGTCAAAGAAGGTTTTACATCTCCATGGAAATATTAAATATGCCAAGAGTTCAGGGCCAAACCAAGATAAAAAATACTACCTCCTGAAAAACTGGAATCTAACGAAACATGATCTTTGTGACGAAGGATACAGGTTGCGCCCTCACGTGGTATCGTTTGGGGAATCTGTTCCTGCCTTTGATGAAGCTGCAGAAATAATAAAGAATGCTGATATATTCATCGTAATTGGAACATCATTGCAGGTATATCCAGCAGCTGGATTAATCCAATATGCGAATAATGCAAAAACAAAGATCCTTGTTGACCCCAACGCCAATTCAATCAATGGAATTGATGACTTTAAAGTTTACTCAAACACAGCTACGGAAGGAGTTTTGCTTGCGATCAACGAAATCAAAAAAATATAGAATAGCCCTAGGTTATGCTTGTTTCCTTTTCTCTGTTCTAAGCTGCTCTTTCACATAATTCTCAATTGCACCAGTCATGGATGGAGCATTAGGTTGCGGAGCATGAAGATCCAGGCGGAGTTTGTTCTTAACTATTGCATTTGCAGTAGTAGGTCCGAAAGCCGCGATAGTTGTATTATTCTGCTTGAAGTCAGGAAAGTTTTTCAGTAAGGATTCTATTCCACCAGGACTATAGAAAACTAACATGTCATAATATACATTCTCAAGATCAGACAGATCAGAAGCTACAGTTCTGTACAATACTGCTTTTGTAAAATCGAATGAATTTTCTTCAAGGGTGGCTGGAATCTTATCTCTCAAGATATCCGTACACGGGAGCAAAAACTTCTCCTTTTTGTGTTTCTTCATTACATCAACAAGATCCAAGATCGTTTGCTTGCCGAAGAAAATCTTTCTCTTTCTGTAAGCAACGTATTTTTGAAGATAATAAGCTATCGTTTCGGAAATACAGAAATATTTCATCGAATCAGGAACTTCAAATCTTGTCTCTTCCGCAATTCGAAAAAAATGATCTACTGCAGTTTTTGAAGTTAAAATCACCGCCGTATGAGCTGCTAAATCAAGCTTTTGTTTTCTAAACTCTTGGACTTCAACACCTTCAACATGAATGAATGAACGAAAATCTATTTTCAAATCGTATTTTTCAGCGAGGTCAAAATATGGAGATTTATTCCCCTGAGGTGCTGGTTGCGAAACTAAAATTGTCTTAATAGCCAATTCCCAAAGTATTTTAATTCAACGTTTAGTCTTACCCCGAAAACCCAATAATCATGCTAAACGCAATGAATAATGGTAGGATTTCGAGGGTGCAAAAATACAAAATTATATAATACCAAGAAGCATTTAATCGATAAACCACCAAAATAGACCTCAATACTCTCAGAAGGAATTCTATCAAAATAATATAAGACAATACTAATTCTACCGTCAATCGAATAGCTGGATAAAGAAGGTGAACGGTAAGTGCGATCCAAATAATTATCCCGAGTAATTGAGCCCCAAATAATCTGATCATACTGGGCTCAATGAAGAATTTTTTCTCACCAGTTAATAATATCGTCAGTCCAAATCCGATATTATCCCAAATAAATAGAATAATTGGTGACGCCAGAATCAATTGTAAGGGCAGACTCGAAAACAACTGCTTTTCAATGGATAGAAATAATAGTATACTCGAGGCGAGAAGAAAATTCAACAACAACAATAAAGAAGGTAATTTGGAAAGTGATAGGTGCTCTCTATATTGACTCTTTAAACCATTTAATTTTATGTTGACATTAACTAATTGAATTATGACCCTTGTATTGTTAATCCTTGAAATGGCAACAAAAACCAAACAAATAAAAATTCCAAATATGAGTTGCCAATTATATAAACTTGATCTTTCAATCAATTCGGGGGGAATGGGAGCAAATCCTGCAGATTGCAGCACAATTTTTAGCAGCATAGCGCAAAGTTAAAGTATAGAACTTAAGAAATTTAACTCAGACCGAAAATATCGTTAAATTTGTGCCATCAAAAAATTAGAAAATGAGAACTGATCTTTACACACATCCAGATTATTATAATCTAGATGACCTATTATCGGAGGAGCACAAACTTGTGCGTGACGCAGCACGGGCCTGGGTAAAAAAAGAAGTATCACCAATAATTGATGACCATTACGAGAAGGCTACCTTTCCAATGCATCTACTAAGGGGATTAGGTGAAATTGGAGCTTTTGGACCATATATTCCAGAAGAATACGGAGGCCCTGGATTAGATCAAATTTCTTACGGGTTGATCATGCAAGAGCTCGAGCGCTGCGACTCTGGCTTACGATCTACCGCATCAGTACAAAGCTCTTTGGTAATGTACCCTATATGGAAATATGGTTCAGAGGAGCAAAAACAAAAATATCTTCCCAAACTTGCTACAGGAGAAATGATGGGGTGTTTTGGCTTAACAGAGCCTGATCACGGATCAAACCCAGGTGGAATGATAACGAATTTTAAAGATGATGGGGATCATGTAATCCTAAACGGTGCTAAAATGTGGATTTCAAATGCTCCATTCTCTGATATAGCGGTTGTTTGGGCTAAAAATGAGGAGGGGAGGATCCACGGTTTAGTTGTTGAACGTGACATGGAAGGATTTTCTACACCTGAAATGCACGGGAAACTCTCATTGAGAGCATCTTCGACAGGTGAGCTCATCTTCGACAATGTTCGTGTACCTAAAGAAAATATCCTTCCAGGAAGATCAGGACTTGGGGCGCCATTAAGCTGCCTGGATTCTGCTCGCTTTGGTATAGCATGGGGTGCTTTAGGAGCTGCAATGGATTGTTACGATCAAGCACTTCGCTATTCGCAAGAAAGGACACAATTTGATGTTCCTATCGGAGCATTCCAGTTGACACAGAAAAAGCTCGCTGAAATGATTACCGAAATTACAAAAGCACAATTATTAACTTTTAGGTTAGGTCAACTAAGAAATGAGGGTAAGGCAAGTTCCGCTCAAATATCTATGGCAAAAAGAAACAACGTTGAGATTGCTCTTGATATTGCACGTGAAGCCCGTCAAATTCATGGTGGTATGGGTATCACAAGTGAATACTCTATGATGCGTCACATGGCAAATCTAGAGTCAGTGTTGACCTACGAAGGAACGCATGATATTCACCTACTCATAACAGGTATGGATATTACAGGGATACCTGCATTCACTCGCGATATGAAGTAAAAAATATACAACCTCTTGAAACCCGCACTATTCAATGTGCGGGTTTTTTTTTATATTGCTTTCCTTCTAAAACCTTTTCGACCTATACGACGTAAACCAAGAAAATTGTTTTTGAACAATTGTATTATTACTACTTATGATTAGAACACTACAACGCCTAGTTCTTGCGGTTATAATTGTTTTGGTGCTCACCCAAAACAATGTATCGTTTGGACAATGTTCCGGAGTTACCATTGACATGATTGTTACGAGTCAGACTAATGTTCTCTGCAACGGCGCATCAACAGGAGAAATAACCTTAGATGCTACTGGAGGAACGGCTCCCTATACCTTTACTTGGGCGGCACCGATTTCTACCTCAGAAGATACTATTTCAAACTTGGCTGCAGGGGTCTACTATATTACCATTGCAGATGCTCTAGGTTGCGATACAATCGATAGTGTTACCGTTAGCGAGCCCCCAATTCTTGATGTTACAGCTGGAAGTACTCCAGCAACATGTGGTTCAGCGGATGGAACAGCGACAGCCTTCGGCTCTGGAGGTGTTGGCCCGTATTCATATACTTGGTGGCCAATTGGTGGCAGTTCGTCAACTGCAACAGGTTTAGTTCAAGGCGACTATCAGGTTACCATTATTGATGGAAATCTTTGTACTGACACCTATTTAGTAACAGTAGATGCTGTAGGTGGACCTACCATTACTTTGGCAACCTCAACAGGAGTTAGCTGCAATGGCTCAGTAGACGGACAGGCAACTGTTGGTGCAGCTGGTGGTTCTGGTAATTATACATTCAGCTGGAATCCTGGAGCATTAAGTGGTAACGCACAAACCAATCTCGCAGCAGGGGATTATTCTGTAACCGTATTAGATGAAGCAGGATGTACGGATAACATTACGGTAACTATAACTGAACCAGCACAAATCAATTTAACTCCTGCAAATGTTAACGCAGCAACGTGCGGCTTAGCAGATGGTGATGTGGGTGTTTTTGTAACTGGCGGAACAGGTCCTTATAGTTACGCATGGACTCCAAACATAGGAAATACTCAAGTTGTAAACAATGTCTCATCGGGGCTGTATAATGTTTCGGTCACAGACGTTAATGGGTGTTCTGAGACCACGAATATCGTTGTTCCTGATGCGACTGGTCCAAGCGTTAATGTCGTTTCATCAACGGATGTATCATGCTTTGGTGTTAATGATGGTTCCGCGACAGTTGAAGCAATTGGAGGTGCAACTCCATATACTTACCAATGGAGTCCAACAGGTGGTAATAATGCATCAGCTACAAATCTATCAGGAGGGAACTATGAAGTTCTGGTTAGTGACGCTAATGGCTGTCTTGGATTCACTTACCTGACAATAGACGAAGCTAATGAAATTATAATCAACAGTACGGTAGTTAATGAAGATTGTGGGGCTGATAATGGAGGAATATTTGCCTTTGCAAGTGGAGGGGCTGGAGGGCTGACTTATCTTTGGAGTCCCGGAGGCCAAACATCAACTAGTTTGGTCAACTTAGAAAATGGTAATTACAGTTTAACTGTTACTGATTTTGACGGTTGTACTGCTACTGAGAACTATACCATTTCAGTTATTTATGATCCAAATAATCCAAATAATCCAGACTTATCCATAAGTCCCGATACTGCCATTTACCTATTCACAGGTGAACAACAGCAAATAAGTGTTAGCGGTGCCCTGAATTATACTTGGTCACCATCTGCAGGTCTTAGCTGTGATGATTGCCCTAATCCTTTGGTGTCGGCATCTGCAGAGACATACTATACAGTTACAGGGTATAATGCTGATAATTGCTACGACACGGCTTACATACATATTTTGATCAAAGTGCCTTGCGCTGATATGTTTGTGCCTAATAGCTTTTCTCCAAATGGAGATGGACTTAATGATGAATTGAGGGTTCTTGGTTCGTGTATAAATAACTATGAATATTCTGTGTTTGATAGATGGGGGAAGCGTATTTTTTACATGGATAGCGAATCGGAGATTCAATCTTGGAATGGTAAAATAAATGGTGAGCCAGTGATGGTTGGAAATTATCCTTACATCTTTAAGGCTCAATTTTATGATGATTCAAATGAAGAGTTCGACTTTGAGGAGAAAGGTATTCTAAAAATATTACGATAAATCTGCAGCCATGAATAATATAAGATCAATTATTGTAATCGTAATGTTACTCCTGATAGTAAAACTGCAGGCTATTGCTCAAGATATTCACTTTTCGCAAGCAGAATTTTCACCAATGACTTTAAATCCTGCGCTTACCGGTACTGATGCACCTATTCGAGCGGGTGTTAAATTCAGAAATCAATGGCCTATTGTTGGTCCCTCATACAATACAACGCAGGGGTTTGCTGATATACGATTTGGTGAGGATGATACACCAAAACAAGATTTCCTTTCACTTGGCATAAACATTTATAATGATTTGGCGGCGGGAACAAACATGATGACAAATAAGGGTGAGGTGCATTTAGCCTATCACATGGGCTTAGATGAAAATAATCGTGTTGGTGCCGGGATATATCTTGGCGGAGGGCATCGGTTTACGAACGAAAACGGTAAATGGGAATCACAATATGATGGTACAACCTTTAATTATGCATTGGAAAGTGGAGAAAAATTTGATAATCAAAGTTTTGGTTTTGTTGATGCCGGATTTGGATTAGATTATCGCTACAAATCAGGCGAGTCTTCAACGGCCGAAAATGATCAGAAAGAGTTTAATGCTGGGGTTGCTATTTATCACATCAATCGTCCAAATAATGCATTTATTGCAAACGAAAATTCTAGATTGCCTATTCGATTATCGTACTTTATCAATGGAAATATTGGACTCCGTCAATCAAGAAATACTTTAATGCCAGGGTTATATATTAATCATCAACGCAATGCATTCGAAATTATGTATGGGACATACTACGGATATATTATTCAAGAAGGTTCGAAGATTACGGGGTTCCGAAAACCAACAATGATAGCCGGTGGTCTATTCCATAGATTCAATGATGCTGTAATAGTAAAAGGCTTGCTTGAAATAAAATCATTTGCTGTAGGAATGTCTTACGATATAAACCTTAGTCGCCTGACCTCGGCATCAAGAACGGTTGGTGGTTTCGAGGTTTTCGTAATGTACAGATCACGTTACTCAAAACGAGTCAAAGACGACGGTACTTTGTAGACTGCTTGATTGTGCTCATTACAAAGGAACTCTGAACATTTGAAATACTGGGTATGGATGCCAACTTCTCCTTAAGGAAATATTGATATTCATCCATGTCTTTTACCTCTATTGCAAGAATATAATCGTAATCCCCAGCAATGTGATAACACTCGCTTACTTCATCAAAGTGTACAATCTTCGTTTCAAAGGATTTTAACAACTCAAGATGATGTTCTTTAAGAGATACCAAGCATTGAACCTTGAGCCCTTTTCCTATCATTTTCTTGTTCAGAATAGCAGTATAGCCTTGAATCAAACCGATTCTTTCTAATCGCTTGATTCTTTCGAAGGTTGGTGTTACAGTCAGGCCCACCTGAGAGGCAATTTCTTTATTACTCAACTTAGCATTTTGAGACAACAAAGTGATAATCTGTGTATCGATATGGTCTAGCTGATGATCCAAAGTTTATTTTTCTGTTTCGACAACTAAATTAACTATAAAAAAGATATATTTTCTTTATTTATCGTTATTTATAGTTTATTATTTTTCCCATTTCACATTAAATGGGTTATTATTTACTTTTACAATGGAAATAAAAGAAAATTATGAAGCCGGAAAGTTTAATGATGAGCTATGGATACAAACCTGCTCTTTCTGAAGGAGCAATTAAGTGCCCAATCTTTCAAACCTCAACTTTTGTCTTTAAAAATGCGATGGAAGGGAAAAAGTTTTTTGAAGTCGCATATGGAATAAGAGAGAGAAAAAAAGATGAAGAGTTAGGTCTTATCTACAGTCGTCTGAACAATCCGGATCTAGAAATATTGGAAAACCGTCTTTGTTTGTGGGATGATGCGGAGGATTGTGCGGTCTTTGAAAGTGGAATGTCTGCTATTTCCACGGCAATGATGGAATTCATGAAGCCAGGAGATTTATTGCTGTATAGTCGCCCTGTTTATGGTGGCACTGATCATTTCATCAATCACTTTCTCAAAAAAATGAACATTTCGGCAGTTGGCTTTTTACCTAATGAGTCGAAAGAAGATATTATTGCTAGGATTGAGGAAACAGGTTTGGCGCATAATTTGGCAATGATCCATATTGAAACCCCAGCCAATCCTACTAATGCATTAATCGACATTTCCATGTGTGCAGAAATTAAAAATTACTTCAGTACGGACGATAAAGAAGTTATATTGTCAGTAGACAATACTTACATGGGGCCTATATGGCAGCATCCTTTGAAACATGGAGCTGATTTGGTTCTTTACTCTGCTACCAAATATATTGGGGGACATTCAGATGTAATCGCGGGAGCATGCCTTGGATCAAAAGAACTCATGGCCCGCGTAAAGGGTCTAAGAACGTTCCTGGGAAATATGGCCGGACCATGGACTGGTTGGTTGCTGATGAGAAGTCTTGAAACTCTGAAAGTAAGAATGGATCAACAAGCGTTTAATGCAAAACATGTTGCTGAATTCCTAAAAAATCATCCCAAAGTAGAAATGGTTTACTACTTGGGCGAAATGGCAGAGAATGGCACCCAGAATGAGAAGGAGATAATAAACAAGCAATATAGCTCCTATGGGGCGATGATTGCATTCGATATTAAGGGCGGAGAAGAGGATGCTTTCAAATTTCTTGATAGTCTCAGCCTAATCAAATTAGCCGTATCATTAGGTGGGACAGAGAGTCTCGCTGAGCACCCTCAAACGATGACGCATGCGGATGTAGATCAAGAGGCAAAAGAACAACTTAAGATCACCGAGAAACTTGTTCGTCTGTCAATTGGAGTTGAGAATTACAACGACCTTATCACTGATATTAGGCAAGCACTGGATGCTGTTTAAATTTCACGAATATCCTTAATATTTAATTGAATAGTTTCTTTTCCATTCCACTTGTTTACATCAATGGTGTAAGCCAAATCAAATGGTATACCTGATGAGACCAAGTCCGCTTTTTCGAATAGGTTAAATCCTATTGCGGGTAAGACAACATCGCTTTTTGGCTGAGTTACATTCAACTTCAAATGTTTTTCCTTGAGTACCCGCATTTCTGTTGTGTAGACGTTTGAACTTATAAAAACTGGACTCATATTACCTGGGCCATGCGGTTCAAAACGACTGAGGATGCGTTTCAATCTTGGAATCTTCATGCGGTCTTCACCTTCCTTGAAAATTTGATCAAAATTAATTTCGATGTCGATTGTCAATTGTGGATTGAAGAGTTCTACAGTTGTATGAGTAGCTACAAATTTCTCAAAGCGCTCAATGAAAGCGTGTAAATTATCCTTGCTAATAGTCAATCCCGCAGCATATTTATGGCCACCATATCTATCCAAGAGATCAGCGCAACTATCAATAGCCTCATAGACATCAACACCTTCTATAGAACGAGCCGAACCTGTATACACCCCATCCGTTTCTGTCAATACGATAGTCGGTTTATAGTGGCTTTCAACGAGGCGGGAAGCAACAATCCCCACCACGCCTTTTTGCCAATCAGCATTATATACAACGGTCGTTTTTTTCTGATTGAAATTCGGGTCATTCTCAATTTGCTTGAGCGCCTCTAATGTGATGCCTTCATCCAATTCACGTCTTTCGGTATTATACGCTTGAATTTGTTCGGCGGCTATTGAGATCTTTTCTTCACTCGCAGTGGTCATGAGTTCAACAGCTTCCATTCCTGAGCTAATTCTACCTGCAGCATTTATTCTAGGAGCAATAGTGAAAACTACATCCGTTAAGGTTAACGGGAAGCTTCGACCCGCCATTTCCATCATCTTTCGAAACGCAGATCTGGGATTCGCATTCAACACTTCTAATCCTTTAAATGCTAGTATTCTGTTTTCCCCTGTGACTTCCACGAGGTCAGCTCCAATACTTATAGCAACAAGATCTAATAAACTAAATAGTGATTCCTTATCCACTCCCTTTTGAACACACCATCCATCCAGTAATTTAAAACCAACACCGCACCCACTTAGCTCTTTGAAAGGGTAATTACATTTTTCCTGTTTCGGGTTGAGAACAATTGCGTCGGGTATGACTTCTCCAGGTGTATGATGATCACAAATGATCACATCAATCTGAGCTTCTTTTAACCTTGATACCTTCTCCACTGCTTTGATACCGCAGTCTAAGGCAATTACAAGATCATAGTTGTTTTCAATCGCAAAAACTACTCCTTGATCACTCAACCCATAGCCCTCTTTATAGCGATCTGGAATATAATAGTCTATTCGATCTGTATATTCTTTCAAGAAATTATAAAGCAATGAAACAGCCGTCGTACCGTCAACATCATAATCCCCATACAATAAAATCCGGTTCTGATTTTCAATCGATTGATCGAGCAGACTTACTGCTTTTTCCATATTCAACAAAGCAAATGGATTGTGCAATTGCTCCAGGGATGGGTTAAAAAAATCACGAGCCCTTTCAAATGAATCAATTCCTCGTTGAAGAAGAAGCTCGGCTACGATTGAATCCGTTTTGGGCTCTGAACGAAAATCCTCGACAGTTGTACTATTTTGAGCCGACTTGATAAGCCATCTTTTCTGCATCATTTTTGTTGTATCCTGGTTAGGTTGTATATTGTTACGTATTATTTAAGTTATGAAAATAATCTCTCTGATTACATGTTGTTTGATTTCTTTTTGTCAATTCGCACAGCAATCAATCATCTTTAAGAACCCACTTCCAACGAGAGAAGGAAAAGTTTTAACCGTCGACCGTTCGAATTACGGAACCTTCAAAACTTCTGATGAAATGATAAATTACATTTTTGACGACAAGGGAGTTTCCGTATACAGCACTACGATATCCTCTATTAGCAAAGAGATGATTCGCGAAATGGCGAAATATGACGTACGTAATGGTTACCTTTTTGGAATTATTGAAGATGACTCTATACCTTGCGTTTTTGAGGATGATCGCTATTATTTTGGATTAAGAACCGAACAAACAATTGTAGGAGAAGACACAAGGAGTCAACTGACAAAAATCAGTCGTAACGAGTATCTACTGAACAGCTGGGTAGATGGTAATTTTGTGCCAACCCATATTAGATTTAATGCAAATGGCTGTGAATTCTCATATTTCGATTATGGCGAGGATGACTTGTTTTTCAATGAAATCAGAAAAAAACAAATCCTGCATGGAGAGTATTTTCAAGTTCTCATTCTTGACCCTGATCAAAAGGAAACCACTAAATTGTTGAAAGAAAAAATCTTTTCAGAAACACAAAAGCTTACCAAAATTTAAGATTTTTACTGCTCAAAGTACTTCGAAATGGAAATTAATGAGCGTATTGAGTTGGCAGAAACCTTGCCCGCAGATTTTTACAAGAATGACACAATCTTTGAAGAACTTAAAGAAAGTGTATTTATTAAAAGCTGGCAATGGATAGGAGATATATCTCTATTACCCTTCAAAACAAATGTATATCCTTTTACCTTGCTTGAAGGTTATTTGAATGAACCTCTTCTGCTCACAAAAGATACCAACGATAATCTAAATTGTTTGTTGAATGTTTGTACCCACAGAGCAAATCTTGTGATAGACGATCCCGGGAAGTACCGTTCGCTAACTTGCTCTTACCATGGTCGCTCTTTTGGGTTAGATGGGAAGTTTAGCAGAATGCCTGGCTTTGAAAAAGCTGAAAATTTTCCACGACCTTGTGATGATCTAAAAAAATTCGATTTAAATCGTTTCGGACCACATTTATTCGTTGGATTAGAACCAAATTTTGACATTCAAAAAGTATTTGATATCATGGAGGAGCGAATAGGTTTTCTCCCAATGGATCAATTCAAGCCGGATGCGACGCGAAACAAAGACTATCTGGTAAATTGTCACTGGGCTTTGTATTGTGACAATTATCTCGAAGGATTTCATATTCCATTTGTTCACGAAGATCTCAATCAAGTACTGGACTTCGGAACATATGAAAATCTAGTATACGATCACGTTACACTTCAGGTAGGATACGCCAAGGATGGCGAAGAACATTTTGACCTGCCCGCTGGACATATTGATGATGGGAAACAGGTCGCGGCATATTATTACTGGATCTTCCCCAACATGATGTTTAATTTCTACCCGTGGGGACTTTCATTAAATATTGTTAAGCCAATCAGTAAAAACAGAACCAAGGTATCTTTCATAACCTATGTATACGATGAAACAAAGATTGAACATGGTGCAGGTGCCGTGTTAGATAAAGTTGAGCGGGAGGATGAATTTGTTGTGGAAAGTGTTCAAAAAGGATTGCAATCTAGATACTATCATTCAGGAAGATTTTCTCCTACGATGGAGCAGGGGGTTTATTACTTCCACAAGCTTTTAGCCAATAGTCTCAAAGCAAATAAATAAAACGGAACGATTTCGATCAATTAAGCTTTTTGTAATTCAATCCTAGCATCTCCCTCATTCACTAGATCTGTTGTCAGCGAATTTCCAGTGACACCGTCAAAGACAACGTCGTTTGCAAGCACTTCATTACAGATGTAATTTCTGTTCGCGTCGATCGCTTCCTTGATCTCATTGCTGGTCTCAACTTTCAATACAATTCGGTCTGTTACCTCAAGGCCTGAATCTTTTCGAAGGTTCTGTACACGATTTACAAGCTCACGCGCTATTCCTTCAGATCTTAATGCTTCGGAAATAGTCACATCTAGAGCTACAGTCAAATTACCTTCTGTACTAACTAACCATCCTGGGATATCCTGTGCGGTGATCTCAAAGTCAGCAAGGTCAAGTTCAATCCGGTCGCCGTTTACATCGCCTGACCAACCTCCTTTTGATTCTATGCTCACTATATCATCACCAGACATTTGATTGACAATGGCAGCAATCGCTTTCATGTATTTCCCGTATTTCGGCCCAATCGTCTTGAAGTTTGGTTTAATTCTCTTCACAAGGATTCCACTCCCCTCTTCTAGCAGCTCCAGCTCTTTAACATTCACTTCGGAAAGAATAAGATCCTTAACGTGAAGAATATTTTTTGCGAACTCCTCGCTCAATGCAGGCACCATAACTTTCTGTAATGGTTGTCTTACCCTAATACGCTCCTTTTTACGAAGTCCAAGCACCAAAGAAGATGTTCTCTGTGCGATCTCCATTTGGGCTTCAAGATCAGTGTCGATGATCGATGCATCCGAAACAGGGAAATCTGCCAAATGAACAGATTCAAGTGAAGTCTTTCCAGTAGCTTTATTCAAGTCCATGAATAATTCATCCATATAGAACGGTGCTATCGGGGCTCCTAAAAGCGCCACCGTTTCAAGGCACGTATACAATGTCTGATATGCAGAAAGTTTATCAATTCTTCCAGCTTCATCATCTGAACTTTGTTTCCAGAAACGTCTT
>JALRKF010000092.1 GCA_023254905.1 Crocinitomicaceae bacterium
AATAGGTTAATTATTAAAGATTAATCCACTAATTTTGTAGAGAAGGCAAATCGTCTATCGCTTTTTAAAGAGGAAAGTCCGGGCAGCACAGAGCATCGTACTTCTTAACGAGAAGGTCAGTAATGAACAGAAAGTGCCACAGAAAGGGAAACTACCACATTGAACATTTAATGTGGAAAAGGTGAAAAGGTGGGGTAAGAGCTCACCGGTTCATTGGTGACAATGAATGCGAGGTAAACCTTATGGACTGAAAGACTATGTAAACTCAGGTTTGAGGGTTGCTCGCCCGATCTGAGAGGGTAAGTCGATTGATCTTACCTGTGAAGGTAAGGCTAGATAAATGATAAACACTCCGACTCTGGTCGAAGGACAGAACCCGGCTTATGATTTGCCCTTTCTTTTTCTTTCTCGCTTATTTGAAGTGCTTTCCTAAAAGCACTTTCCGGAGAGGTTCTAAAAATATTTGCATTGATGATAGCAAAAACTTTTCTTGTGCTTCCGTCAAGTCTGAAGCGCAAAAGTGTAAAGTGAACATTTAAAAACTTACTAGAGGTAACAGAACGCACACTTTGAATATTGGTCACTTCGCTTTTATCTATTAGTGATTTTAAGATAACGACATCACCAATGATTGAAATAGATCTTATTTTTTTGTAAATCAGAATTATCGAAATAAAAATGGTAAGCCCCAAAGCCCCAAAGGTCAATGACGTTATAAAGTTGTTGTGCATCAAGCTCAATGAAAAATATCCAACGGAAACGACAAGAATAAACATAAGAAACAGAAAGGCATAGACGAAAAGATTGTGGTGGCGCGAATTCATTTCTATTCGCTTCCGGTCAAATAACAATCTTATGAGATTTCGACGTTGTTTCATGTCACGGAGCCTACTATTAACCTTTACAAATATAAGAACTTCTGCATTAACATTCACATTTCGGCCTTGCCTTACGGCATTAAGGGCCTCTATCGAAGTATTTTTTCGACACGCGAGAAATACTGAATTCGATCTTTCAGATTTAATTGTAGACTGTCTGAATAAGAGGATATTTCAAACAATTTTACTCGTTGGGTAAGTAGATTTAGAAAATTTTCTCCTCTCATTAGATTAACAAAATCAAGGGTTTTATTGTAATTCGGCGATTGATTCAAAATTCCAACCGTCAAAGCATTATACGAGCTGGTCGTAATTGGCTTTTCCCAATTAAATTGTCTAAAAAGGGAGTCCTTGGAAAGCATATCGTAATCACTTTTCAAGAGGATTAACTTATTGCATTGCCAAAGATCACGAAGGTTTTTTGTGTATGACTCTTTTGCTTTATTTACACTCGCAGAAATGAGAACAGGATCAATAAAATCAAAGTTAAAACTAAGATAAACCGCAAGTTCTTCATTAGTAAATACTTGATAAGTGAGAGGGTCAAAAATAGTGTCCATAGCATTAGAGGTAGAATGACTTTTATCTACAAACAGAAAGTGATTTAAAGCTAAAGGAATCACGTTGTGATCATTCCATACGTTTCTCAATTGTGTGTTCTCAAGAGAGTGAAAAACATTTAATCTGCGCAGTCTGTTCACGTCAAATACCGATTTCATCATGACGATATCAATTCCAGTATTGAATCCCTTATTTCTTGTTTCTCCTATGAGTTGGTCCGCACTCATTTTAAAAATTTCAATAGTAATATTGAGAGAGTCTGAACATAGCGTAAAAAGGGTGGTATCTGATGCTTCTAGATAATCAGATGCAATGGTAAGATGCACACTTTCACTGCTTGGCACCTTATCAACCTTACAGCTGGATAATAAGGAGATTAGTATAATTAAAATTATTTTAAACAGATTCACAATTCAAATATAGTGAAGAATAGAACGAGTGGATTTTATCCACTATTTTTGCATCAAAATTGTTAAAATGGCTGACAAGAAGAAATCAAAACTCATAGAGATCATCAAGGATTTAAAATCTACTGATCCAAAGAAGATATCTAAAGCGATAAAATCATTGGAAATTCATGGTGATACGAGTGTTTTACGAGTCATGTGTGATCGATTGCTTGAAGGAGATTTGAACGAGAAGAATTCGAAGGAAATCATGGAGTTCATAAGTAGTTTAAAGGACTCTTCGGCTGCTGTTGAAATGATTGACTTGATCAATGACGATAAGTACCTTTCGATCCGCCAGCCGTTGTTGACCACGATCTGGAATATGAAAGTTGATTTTAGTGGATACATCGATGAGTTTGTTCATATTGCTGTATTTGGAGATTTCATGGAAACATTAGAGTGTCTGACGATAATCGAGAACATGGAAGGGCCTTTCATGGAAGAAGATATACTTGAATCACAACTTCATTTGAAAAGATACCTTGAAGGAGAGGGGCAACAGGACAAACAAAAAGCGCAACTCTTAAGTGAAATTGCGCTGCTCATTAAAGATATTAATGAAGGTCTTACAGAACTTTAGATCTGCCAACCAAATCTGTCTTTAATCAATTCGTGGATATATTCCACGATATCTTCATTGTTAATGTGTTCGAAAGTGTCTTCTACGAATGCTGTTACAAGTAACTGACGTGCCGAGTTTTCAGATAATCCTCTCGTACGTAAGTAGAATACAGCTTCTTCATCTAATTGACCTGTAGTACTTCCGTGAGAACATTTCACATCATCTGCGTAGATCTCAAGTTCCGGCTTAGAGTTAACCGTTGCATCATCTGAAAGAAGTACGTTTCCATTTGACTGGAATGCATTTACCTTCTGAGCATCCTTGCGAACAAATACTTTCCCATTGAAAACGGCTGTAGATTTATCATCCATCACACCTTTGTAAAGTTCGTTCGATTCGCAGTTCGGCATGCGCTGATCAACAACAGTATGATTGTCTACATGCTGATTTCCTTTTAGAATATATGCTCCGTATAAATTTGACTCACAATTCTCACCGTCCACCGAAATGTATAAGTTGTTTCGAACTAATCCCCCGTTCAAAGTGAACGTGTTGATTGTAAAAACACTGTCTCGGTCCTGGCTTACAGCTTCGTTTGAAATTGTGAAGTTGTCAGAGCTGTCATATTGAAGCTTGTTGATCTTCAAATGAGCATTTTGCCCAAGCTTTGTTTCAATAGCAAGATTTGTAAAGCTTCCAGTACTTGACCCAAAATTGCTCACAAGGATTTCACCTTTAGCATTTGCTTCAGCAGTTACTGTCAAACGAAGGTTCACATTTGTGTTATCCTGAGTATTAATATTGATCACCTGAAGTGGTGTCGACATCACTTTACCTTTTGAGATACTGATTTCTGCACCTCCCGTCAGGTAGGCAATGTTCATCGCCTCGAATGGATCATCTTCGTTAATTGCGGAAGCGTTCAACTGATTATCGGTACTGTAAAGCGACACATTCGCTTCCGTTCCGTTCAAAGAAGATAATGACTCGTTGTAGATCCCATTCACGAAAACTAATGTTGGACAGTCAAGGATCGAATATTTTGAGATGGAATCCAGCTGGTTTGAAATCGGAGTATTGAAAGTAGCACGCTTGATCTTTCCGAGACGTGTATATTTCCACTTCTCGTTGCGAGTCGTGGGAAGTGCAATTGACTCTGCTAATTGAGCCATCTTTCCGCTATTTGCAGAAAGCTTAGAAGGCTTCAGATTAGCCAAGAATGTATTTGTATTTTCCGTAGAAATTGCCTCCATGATTAAACGTTCGCTAGTTCTTCTTTGATCCAGTCGTATCCTTTTTCCTCAAGCTCTAAAGCAAGCTCTTTCGGTCCACTCTTTACGATTTTTCCATCGTATAATACGTGAACATAGTCAGGAACGATGTAATCCAATAGTCTTTGGTAGTGTGTGATCACAATAGAAGCGTTTTTGTCGCTTTTCAATGTATTCACTCCATTCGCAACAATTCTCAGTG
Source organism: Crocinitomicaceae bacterium (assembly GCA_023254905.1). Lineage (GTDB taxonomy): Bacteria > Bacteroidota > Bacteroidia > Flavobacteriales_D > Crocinitomicaceae > UBA4466. The sequence continues at coordinate 3,924 of JALRKF010000092.1, forward strand.
CATCAATATCCAATCCGGAATCTGTTTCATCTAGGATGGAAAGTTTTGGATCAAGCATTGCCATTTGGAAGATCTCGTTTCTTTTCTTTTCACCACCGAACCAGGGCGCGCGCCGTTGCTGAACAGTTCGTCGGCGTGCTGGTCCAGGGCAATCGAGATGGCGATGGCCTTGCGAGCCAGTGTCAGAGGGGCGCGGCCCATGGGTGGCAGCAGGTGGATCACGTCA
>JALRKF010000020.1 GCA_023254905.1 Crocinitomicaceae bacterium
AATAAAGGTTATTAAGTTAATAGCTGATCATATTAGAGACTGGTTGGATAACTACTTGGAAAATTCGGGAGCCCAAGGCTTCATCGTAGGAATTTCAGGTGGTATCGATTCAGCAGTGACATCTGCACTTTGTGCCATGACAGGAAAGCCTGTGCATCTCCTCAGTATGCCTATTCGACAGGAAAAGCATCAGTATCAACGAGCACTGAATCACATCAAAGACATGGAGACCAAATACCCGAATGTCAGCTCGATGGATATCGATCTTACTGCGACATTTGAACAACTCGAAATAGATCTTCCGAAAGAAACGGCTGAAGACTTATTGGCAATGGCAAATACGAGGTCACGATTGAGAATGACTGCGCTGTATGCCATAGGCCAATCAAAAAAATGTTTAGTTGTGGGTACGGGAAATAAAGTAGAAGACTTCGGAGTAGGCTTTTTTACCAAGTACGGTGATGGTGGCGTTGACCTTAGTCCGATAGCTGACCTGAAGAAGTCCGAGGTCTGGGCTTTAGGTAAGGAGATCGGTGTGAGAGAAGATATCATTCAGGCAAAACCAACAGATGGACTCTGGGGGGACGATAGATCAGATGAAGATCAGATTGGAGCTTCATACCCTGAACTTGAGTGGGCGATGGAATTTAAGGGAGATGAATTGAAACTCTCTGATCGTCAGAGGGAAGTTTTAAATATCTATCGAGGTTATCATCAGGCAAATATGCACAAGATGGTTCCCATTCCTGTTTGCATAATTCCAGATGAGTTGAGATAATTATTCTTCAGGGGCAAGTCTAACAACAATTCCATCTATGGCATCCTCCAAATGTATCTGACATCCCAACCTGCTATTGTCTTTTACAAAGAATGCTTGATCTAACATATCTAACTCATCATCACTTTGTTCGGGAAGTTCTGTATCGGACTCAAGATAACATTGACATGTGGCACACATTGCCATTCCTCCGCACTCGCCTTTAACAGGTAGGTCATAAGCTCTGCATAGCTCCATGATATTCATGTTCATATCAGTGGGTCCGACCAACTCATGTGCAACTCCTTCCCTGTCGATAACAGTAACTTTGATTTCACTCATTTACAAATCTTTCGGCAAAAATAATGAATCAATTGAAAATACGGAGTGCTTGGTTTCCGTCCCACATGGTTTGATATTGTCTAAGACCAAACTCAGAATCAGAGATTGGTGATCCATCGTATAATGAAAATTGCCCATCATTACATTCATCTATAAGGATCAAATAGTTATTAGAATCAGGATACAAAGGTGTATTGCATTCTGCTAGTTCATCTAACGGGGAATGTCGATCGAATGCAACATAATCATCAACTCCTCTATGATAAACAATTATTCCTTTTGATCCACCATTCACATAAGCAACTCCGCCCACACCAATCAAGTCATTGTAAGATGGCAAACTCAAATTTATTGTAATATCAAATGGTATGTTAGGAACAGGGTGTCTTCTGTTCCTTGTGCAAGAACTTATCGTAATAATAAGCACTATCAGAAATAAAAGTCTCAATTTCATTATATTCAACTGAATACCAAAGATATGAATAAAACGTCCATATGGTTTTTAATATTGTGTCTGTGCTTTGGACAAGGCTGCAAATCAGTAGCGAGTAACCCTTCCACCGTTGCTGATGCAGAAAAAAAGCTCGCTAAGGAGAGGAAAAAACGTGAGAAGGAGCAAAAAAAAGCAAAAAAAGAAGCTCAAAAATATTATTGGTCTCTACAGACCAAAGAGGCAAAAAAGTCAGTGAAAAAGAACCGAAAGCGCCAGAAAAAAAACAAACGAAGGTCGAAAGGCAGGATTCTACCCTAGACCGTCTAGTTCATCACTGGAAGATTCCCATATTATCATTTGCTCATCAAGTTGACCCTTTAAAACCTGATATTGATCCAAAACTTTTTTAGATTGTTCTTCATCAGAGTAATCTAAAGATGCAACAATAGCGTCCATTTCCGAAATCTTTTCCTCTAACTCCTCAATTTTTTGCTCCGCGCGATTAATCGTATTTTTCAATTTATTCTGCTTTCTCTTCAACTCTTTTGCATCCTGATAAGTAATATTTGAAGATTTCGAAGGCTCTTTCTTATTTCTCTCAACAACTTTTTCTTTCGGTTCACTGCTTGCCACTTTCTCAAGGAATTCTTTCACACCATAATGATGAATTTTTAAGGAGCAGTCTGCAATCTCCCAAATTCTATTTGTCAAATCGTTCAAAAACTCTCTATCGTGAGAAACAACAATAAAAGTTCCCTCATAATTCTGTAATGCTGATTTCAACACTTCCTTACTTTGAATGTCGAGGTGATTGGTTGGCTCATCTAGAATTAGGAAATTCGAAGGACTTAAAAGCAATTGGCACAGCGCTAATCGTGTTCGTTCACCTCCACTTAGAACACCTACCTTTTTATCTATGTCATCACCCGAGAATAAAAAAGCCCCAAGAATACCGCGCAAATTAGATCGAATTTCTCCAGAAGCAATCAAATCAACAGTTTCATATACCGTATATTCTTTGTTTAGCTTTTCCGCCTGGTCTTGTGCGAAATAAGAAATATTTACATTATGTCCAAGAATTGACTCACCATCTCCCGGCAATTCGCCAGTTATTCGCTTCAACAAAGTAGATTTTCCCTTACCATTAGCACCGAGTAGTGCAATTTTCTCTCCTCTTCCAACAGAATGATTTATTCCTTCAAATATTAAATTGTCATCGAATGATTTACCGATATCCTTTAATTCAAGAACAAGTTTACCTGGTTGTATACTCAAAGGGAAACTTATGTTCATCGAAGAAACTGAGTCATTTTCTAATTCGATTATTTCTGTCTTTTCCAGTTTTTTGATGAGTGTTTGTGCGAACGCAGCTTTATTCTTTTTTGCACGGAATTTATTGATCAATTCTTCCGTATGCTTAATATCCTTGTCCTGCTGTTTTTTAGCCGAACTTAGGCGTTCTAATTCCTCTGCACGAACCGACTTGTATTTTGAATACGCAAATGGATAGTCATGGATCTTTTGTAATGAAATCTCCAGCGTTCGATTTGTTACGTTATCTAAAAATAACCTGTCGTGCGATATTAAAATAACCACACCAGCAAAGGTTTTTAGATAGTTTTCTAACCAGCTGATCGAAATAATGTCAAGGTGGTTCGTAGGCTCATCGAGCAGCAAAATATCTGGAGCATTTACCAATAACTTAGCGAGCTCCGCTCTCATCTTCCAACCTCCGGAGAATGTATTTAAAGATCGACTCAACTCCTCATTATCAAATCCAAGTCCTTTTAGCGTTGTTGTAACCTTATCCTCCCATAAAAATCCATCTAAAAGATTGAACTCGTGATTTAGGACGTCCAATTCATCTAATAATGAGAGATAATCAGATGATTCATAATCTGTTCGTTCTATTAATGCAGAGTTAATCGCTGCAATTCGATTTTGAATATTATTCAATGAATAGTTTGAATCCAGCAGATAGTTCAATACTGATTTCTCAGAATCAACACGAATATCCTGTGTAAGGAACCCTATATTACAATCCTTGGGTACATGAACAGAGCCATCTGTTGGCTTAATTGCGCCAGAGATAATTCTTAATAATGTAGATTTTCCAGCCCCATTTTTACCAACAAGACCAACTCTATCAATCTCTTTTATCTGAAGATTAATATCATTAAACAAATACCCTTGAGGCAAATGGTACCCCAATTTGTCAAATACGACCATGCGTCAAAAATAGTATAAAAAAAAGCCTCAACTTTCGCTGAGGCTCTTATATTCTTTAGATTGTTTAGAATGACCAAACATCGTGCTCGATCAATCTAATCTCGTCTTTGATTTTTTCCGACTCGTAAAGAGCATCTATTCCGTTACGATAGCTTTCTATCTGGCGATCAAAAGTATTTGTCGCCTTGTAGATCACGCCATTGAATTTACGCTTCCAGAATAAGTCATCAAAACTCATCCATTGAGAATCATTCTTATCATTGTAAACGAAATAGTTGTTGAATACAAACCGACAGTGCGGGAAATACAACCAGAAAATTTCCTCCATTCCCTTGATCTGTTTCGTACCACCTGACTCATCAATAGTGTAAACTACTGGAGCCATAGCTATTATACGTACATCCAGAACTGACCTTTCTTTATCAAAAAACCAATCTTCCTTTAATCTGTACTGAATGATATCCTGAGAGAGATATGGCACTTGAGTTGGTGGAGGATAAACGAATTCCTCGAAACCAGTTGCAGGATCAATTCGAGTCAATGGCTCACCAAAGTTTGGTGAATTCGGATCTTCGTCAATCAATGGTTGTGGATCTGTGTCTTCAATCACCCTGCCCAAGTAGTAGGACATTGTCGACCTGTAAACACTATCCGTATAGTAATTCAAACCTGGTTGGGGTAAAATAGGGTATTTCAATTGATCACCATCATTCCCAGCGGTACCCTGCAGTTCCGGTAGATATGGAGAATATACTGTTAAATCTCCGTTCATGACATGCGTGCGAATAACTGTCCACAAACTCCATCTCGTGGCGTTTTTGATCCATGTCTCACCTCCTCCAGGAATTTCATCGTGCGGATAATACAAAGGATGATTGATCTTCTCTCTTAAATCAATATACTCCCATACTCTTCTGCTCCACATCGCGTCCGCTTCTCTCACGTACTCGTAAGGAATCATTCGCTTTGTAGGTATATGTTGCTGAATGTATACTCCGTCAATAATACCATCAGAGGGAACATTAATAGGACCTCCACTGATTTCTTCGCCTGGATTCGTACCACCCGCTGCGAGCGTTAAACCTGCGATAAGCATGAAAACCGTATTTACTATTAAACTTCTCATCATAATGTCTTTAAATATTTAACGGAGCAATTATCATTTAGTTACAGAGACCATGTACCACCAACCTTTCTGGTGATTCCATCTGGGCCTCTAACGTCACATACAAAACTGATTCCTGTTCCAGCTTTCACTGCACGAACCAAGGTACTAACAGAAGATATGTTTCCTCCTACTCCTGTTGGAGGTGCACCCTTTAATCCAGGAGCCAAAAACTTCCATTTGAGAACTTTAAATTCTGCCTTTAGTGGGATTCCAGGACCATATTTAGCTTGAATTAGTGCCGAGTTTTTGTTTCCTTTATCTCCAGATTTCTTACCACCCCAAAACAATTGAGGATCCGGCATATTTTGCACTCGGAAGTCAAGAGATTTTAATCTAACCGATTTTCCATCAACTGTTTTTCCCATTACCGTAAGTGTAGAAGTTTTTCCTTTCCCAGGTCTAACGACGTATCCATCACCTTTTTTTGACTTATTCGCGTTCGTAACACTGAGGTCTCCACTTGGGTATCCTGAAGCCGTTATGTTCACGATATTGTCGTAACCACGATAAAGAACATTTAATTCCGGAAGCTCAATGGAACCTACATTAAAAATAGATGACCGAGTCCTTGTTGTAAAAGATACAATTGTGCAATTAGATATCGCTAGTG
>JALRKF010000029.1 GCA_023254905.1 Crocinitomicaceae bacterium
AATGATCCAATTCAACTTGCTGGCTCGCCATCAGGTGGTAGTTATTCGGGTTTTGGAATGACTGGGGATACATTCGATCCTGGAGCCTCAGGAAATGGCACACATATTATAACTTACAGTTACACGGATGCTTCAACAGGATGCGTGGGAATAGATCAGGCGGTAATTATTGTTTGGGCATGTGCTGAGATTGAAGGTGACGAGAAAGTAATGATACTTCTGTATCCGAATCCGTCTTCCGGAATATACAATATTACTGGATTTGAATTGGGTACAGAGTATAAGATATTGAACGAATCAGGTCAGATTGTGGCTGAAGGAAAAACAAAAGCGCTTGAAGCAAGGATTGATCTTAGTGCACTAAGCTCCGGCAAGTATTTATTTACAGCCCAGTTGGCTGGTGAAACAATATCCATGGAAATGCTGCTTACGAAGTAGGATATTCTCAGAATAAAATGAAAGGGGGCATGTGCCCCTTTTTTCTTATCCATGCATTGTTTCGGACTTTCCGTATATCTGCATCAATGATGCTTCAAATTCGAGAAATTCTTGCCAACGCTTTTCCACATCAACACCTTCGCCGTACTTTCTGGCAAAATTGAGAAAGGTAGTATAATGTCTGGCCTCGGACTCCATTAGACTTCTGTAAAATTCTTTAAGGTCAGAGTCTTCAATTTCCTCTGACAATATTCTAAATCGCTCACAACTTCTTGCCTCGATCATTGCGGCAAACATCATTCGATTAACAAATTGATTTGCCTTGGTTCCTCCGGAATTTCTTTCTCTTAAATAGGTAGCAAGATCATTTACATAGTGGTCTTTGCGTTCGAATCCTAACTCTAATCCACGCTCAGTTATTTTCTCGTGTACCATCCCAAAATGCATCATTTCCTCTTGCGCTATCTGAGTCATTGCTTTAACAAGATCAGGGTACTGAGGATATCGAATAATTACTGAGATTGCATTACTCGCAGCTTTTTGTTCGCAGTAAGCGTGATCCGTTAAAATTTCTTGTATATTCTTTTCTACAATATTGATCCATCGAGGATCTGTAGCAAGCTTTAATCCGAGCATTTATTAACTATTTTAATACAAAGTTAATGGTTGAAAATTGCTCCCACCACTTACTTATTGATAATTTTGGGTAAAATTGAAGAAATGAAGTATTTATTTTTTGTTTTCACTTTTACTATTGGTTTTACATCTCCAGGTCAGAAAAGTACGACTCCGAGGTTAGTTGTTGGCATTGTTGTAGATCAGATGTGTTATGAATATTTATATCGATTCTATGATAAGTATTCCGAAGGTGGCTTCAAGAGATTAATGAGTGGTGGGACAAATTGCAGAAACACACTTTATAATTTCATCCCTACTTATACAGGTCCAGGCCATGCCTCGATTTATACAGGAACAACACCAAATAACCACGGTATTGTAGCGAATGACTGGTACGACAGAGATACGAAACGTGAAATAAACTGTGTGGAGGATTCTAGTGTACACTCTATTGGTGTAGTTTCAGATTACGGTAAGTTTTCGCCATTAAACTTAAAAGCAAATACTATTACGGATCAATTAAAATTAACGTATCCCGATGCAAAAGTTGTTTCAATATCGATTAAGAATAGGGGAGCTATACTTCCTGGTGGACACTTAAGTGATGGTAGTTATTGGTTTGACTTCAATTCTGGTGATTTCATTACAAGTTCCTTTTACACAGAAAAGTTGCCCAATTGGGTGAATAAATTCAATGAAGAAAAACACGTTGACAAGTTGATGAAAGGAAAATGGGAAACTTATTATCCTATAGATACTTATACAGAAAGCGGCGAAGATAATAGTCCATATGAAGTCCTTCTTCCCGGGAAGACTCAACCTATTTTTCCCTATGATATGGATATGATGCGTAATTCAATAATGAAATTGACCCAATTTGTTCATACCCCATTTGCGAATACATTTCTTACGGATTTTGCAATTGAGGCAATTTGCAGTGAATCTTTAGGTAAAGATGATCAATCGGATATTTTAGCGATAAGTTATTCAACACCTGATATTATTGGTCATGCATTTGGACCTTACTCCAAAGAGATTGAGGATACTTATATTCGTCTCGACCTTGAATTGAAGAGATTACTAGAGACTTTAGATGAAAAAATAGGGAAGAAGGAGTATACACTTTTTTTAACTGCCGATCATGCGGTGGTTCCTGTTCCTCAGCAACTAGTGGATAAAGGTCTTCCTGGTGGATATTTATTTCTTGATCAGTATTTACCAGATTTACGTGAGCAGCTAATTTCCAAATTTGGAGCGGATTTGATCGAATCGCATATGAACTTGAACATTTATCTGAATAATAATTTGATAGCTATGAAAGAATTGGATCAAACAGAAATCAAATCATTTATTATGGATGAGGTTGCTAAATGGGAAGGTGTAAAACGTGTTTTTGATTCAAAGCAACTATACAACACTTCGGTAGACGACGAATGGAAGGATATGGTTAGAAAGGGATATTATCCAAAGAAGAGTGGAGATATCATGTATATTTTGAAACCTGGATATTTACCAAAATCAACAGATATAGAGAGCAGTCATAAGGGAACAAGTCATGGTTCTGCTTATAGTTATGATACACACGTACCATTATTATGGTATGGGAAAAGAATACCTGTTGTCGAAGACTATACGAGGTTAGAGATAACGGATATTACACCGACACTCGCACATCTGTTAAATTTACAATTACCAAATGCGGTAACTGGTAAACCTATTCAGCGCATTCTTTGTAAGTAATACTGCATTTAATTATTTGATTGGACTCTTCCGTTGCAAGTGCATTTCTTCCAATTTTGAATCGAGGACACCAATGAATTTGAAGGTCGTCTGACAGAACATAATAATTTTCTCTTTCCATCGCTGGAACTTTTGCGTTATGAAGTATTTTAGAAACAAGTTGTGATCCCTTGACCCCGAGAGAGGCTATTTTGTCACCTTTTTTCCATCGTCTTAATCTCAATGGTCCAGAAAGTTTTTTTTCATCCAAATAAATACAGTCTTTATCGAAGGTATGCGGTAGTTCTTGGATGTGCTCAATTAGCAAGGATACAAGTGGAAAATTACTTTTTCGGATAAATTTCAGCGTACCATTTATACTCAAGATTCTCTCGAAATCCTTGTGTTCAATAACAATGTATTTGTTGTTTTCTGATCGCATCAATTTTTTAATTTCTCTAATTATTTGCGGTGCGATTTTTAATTGTCGAAGTACCTCGATGAGTAAAGTATCATCCCAAGTTTTGAGTTCTTCAAAACTAACAGAATCACCCTCAAATATTTTCGATACTTTTTGCTGTGCCTTCATTTGAAGAGAGCGATAGTGCACTTGGAATAAATTAACTAGAAATAGAATGTCCTTTTCTACAGATGGTACGCGTTGTTCCATGAATGGAATGAACTCATTACGCAATTTATTGCGACTATACTTAAGAGATGAATTTGTGTTATCTTCTCTCCACTCAATATCATTATTCTTTGCGAATTGAAGAATCTCGGATCTGTCGATTTTTAAGAGAGGACGGATAAATATGTCCCGCTTTGATGGCATTGCACTTAGACCACGCATTCCTGCACCGCGGAAAAGTTGCAGTAGAAAGGTTTCTATTTGATCGTCTTTGTGTTGGCCGAGCAGGACTATTGAATCGTTATTAAAATGTTTAGCTGTTTCTTTAAACCAAGCGTACCTCAAGGTTCTCGCTCTGTTTTGAAGGTTTCCTCCTTCTTCCTTTAGAATCTTGTTCAGATGGACTTTTTTAACGTGAAACTCAATATTTAGACGAGAGCACTGCTCTCTTACAAATGCTTCATCGTCATCTGATTCTTTACCTCTTAGCTGATAATTCACATGTAGCGCAATTGGGTTGTAATTGAGTATTTTGGTAGCATGAAGTAATACCATTGAATCTACTCCGCCACTCACAGCCACAAAAATCGGAGATTTACCTACAGGACCTAGGCAAGCTTGAATATTTTGAAAAAGCTTATTCATTTCCCAGAGTCTCTAAAATCTTACCCACCTTCACAATGCATTCATTGTATTCATTTTCAGGATCAGATTTAATTGTAATTGCTCCACCTACTGGACATGAGAGATATTTATTATCACTATTATAGATTAGTGTTCGGATAATTACATTCAGATCGAAATCGCCATTGGGTTTCAAATAACCAATACTTCCGGAGTAAATACCACGTGCAAAGTCCTCATATTTGTTAATCAAATTCATTGCAGAGATCTTTGGTGCACCAGTCATTGATCCCATAGGAAATGTGGCTTTAATAATATCAGCAAATGAAAGATCCTCTCTCAAATCGCATGAGACAGTAGAAATCATTTGATGTACAGTTTGAAAAGTATAGATGCTAAATAATTCGTCTACCTTGACGCTATTTTTTTTTGCCAACTTAGAAAGATCATTGCGCACAAGGTCAACGATCATTACATTTTCTGAACGCTCCTTAGGATCGTTGTATAGTTTTTCTTTGAGCATTCTATCTTCATCATCGTGACTACCTCGTTTGATTGTTCCTTTGATCGGTTGAGAGATCAGATTCCTCCCTTTTTTCTGTACAAATCGCTCAGGAGATCCGCTCATTACAAAATACTCATCGAAGTTGAAATAGACAGCATAAGGAGCTTTTGTAATTGCATTTACTTTGTTGAAAAGTGAAAAGGGGTTCTTAATCTCAATGT
>JALRKF010000105.1 GCA_023254905.1 Crocinitomicaceae bacterium
GAACTTTATTTCTAATATTGGAAAAGATTTTCAAACAGATTACATTGTCTTTGCCCTTGATGCAAAAGGAAAAACATTCAGAAGTGATATTTATGATCAATATAAATCTCATAGACCGGATGTTCCAGAAGATTACCTTTCACTATGTTTTCAATTGCTGAAACGTAAATAGAATATTCTTCTTCGCTTTGTTTGCCCTCGCAAGGGCCAAGACAATTTCCTAAGTGGTATTCAAGACAAACCTTGTGTTTTCCAGCCGTTATTTTAGGAGCAGAGAGATCGAGAGAACATGTACGTAATGGATACAGTTCTCGAATAAGGTCGAGCAGTGCGTCAATTACACGAACGCTGGGATAGGGGCCGAAGTATTTTGATCCATCTTTGACGAGCCGTCTGGTTTTAAATACACGAGGAAAAGGTTCTTTTTTGATGCAGATCCAAGGGTATGTTTTATCATCCTTTAACTGGATGTTGTATTTGGGTTGGTATTCTTTAATAAGATTGTTTTCAAGTAATAAAGCATCAAGTTCAGTATCAACTACGATGTATTTAATATCATAGATTTGATTGACCATAACTTTGGTTTTGCCGTGGTCAATATTCCTATTGAAATAGGAGTTAACTCTCTTCTTTAAATTTTTAGCTTTACCAACATAGATGACAACCCTATTCTTATCATAGAATTGATAAACACCAGGTTTTTCTGGAAGGGTGAGCAACTTAACACGTATATCCTCAGAGTGTTCGGACATACACCAAATGTAGGAAATCTATTCGTTGATAACCTTGAACAACTCATCAAGATTAGGTGAAATTATTACTTCAATCCTTCTGTTCTTTGCCTTATCATTGGCATCAATTGGATGGTATTGTGACCTACCTGCAGCCATCAAAATTTTAGGATCAATTGATGAGTTTTGCGTCATAATCTCAATTACGGCAGTCGAACGAAGAACGGAAAGTTCCCAATTATTCTTTGGGTGTGCAGCACCATGCATAGCATCTGTATCGGTGTGGCCTTCAACGATTATTTCTAACTCCTTTTCCGGTTCAAGAACCTTGGCGAGATCAACCAAGGCAGTTTTACCCTCTTGTTCTACAGTTGTACTTCCTGAAGCGAACAATAATTTTGCCTCCAAACTAACATATATTTTGCCATTCCGTTCTTCCACGGTCAACCCCTTGTTTTGAAACCCTTTAAGCGCCTTAGCGATCTTCGCTTTGAGTGCTGCAACAGCCTCATCTTGTCTTCGAATAATATCCTCAAGCTCATTCACTCTTGCCTCACGCTTTTTCAAAAGGTCTTCTTTTTGACCAAGTATTTTAGCAAGGGCAAGAAGGCTGTCTTCTTTAGCTTGTAATTCAAGTCGATCTTCTTCTAAATCTTTTTGAAGTATAGCAACTTCTTTGGCTCCGCGCAGCTTAAGTGTGTTATAACTGGCTTCCATGGCATCCCTCAACTTTATCTCTTTATGATATTTGGCACTTAATTCGCGATAATTATTGCCCATAGCAGACGTGTCAGCGCGTAGTTTTTCTAAACTGGCTTTTGCTACATTTAATTCGGCCTCGTACTCTTTAGCCTTCCCCCCGAAAGATATTGCCTCTGCCTTATATTTGGCTAACGCCTCACTACACAATTTTTCTTGTTCTAGTAGTTCGTTATATTTTTTAGCAGGGACGCAAGAAGCAATAGATAAACCAACCAAAAGGTAAAAAGCTAAAATTCTCATTGTATACATATTTATACAAATGTCAGAAAGAAGCGGGCTCGTTTGATACAGGCTAAGATTACTTTTAAACAGCGGTTTTTGGATAACACCTATTCAAAAAGAGGACAACTTATAGATCTGTTTTGCTCTGATTTACATGTTGTAAAGCGTAGAGAGATTTCATGTGTGTTTTTCGCCCCCAACTGAATATCGGAGAGTGTATAATCAAAGCTGTAAACAATGGAAAATTGATCTCGGATTTTCATCGAAATGAATGATATTAATGCATCGCTATTCCTATATCCAACTCCAATTCCAATAAAATTATCATAGTCAACCTGTAAATTAAGGTCAAATGAAAGAGGCCCACGAGGAGCATAACGCATCATAATCAAGGGCATCAATGATATTTTTTCATTGAGTCCGAATTGGTATCCCGCATTGATCATAGCATGCATTCTATTTCTTGAGTTACTACCGATTTCTGGCCAACGAAAGGAGATAAGATTATCAAGAACTAGTCCTAGAAAGTATTTTTCAGCATTGTACCATGCACCAAAACTTGCATCAGGAGAAGCAAAACTTGCCTGGTTAGATACGGTAGGGTCCGGGTCGGCTGTAATTGTCTGGCTTGCATCATAAGATGCCTGTACTATACCACCGTATAATCCTAGAGACAGCCTATTGTGTTTATTAAAATTGAAATGGCCAGCATACGCAAAATTAATTCGGTTGGTGCTGAAAGCACCGATTTGATCCGTTTCAAACTTAAACCCAGTTCCATGCCTTGCGCTCAAATAATTTTTACGCCGAGAGTTCAAAGGGATGCTAACAGATAAAAAACCACTTCTTGGTGCACCCTCAAATCCAACCCACTGCGAGCGGTATAATGTATGAATATCGACACACTTTTTTATTCCGGCATGAGCAGGGTTGTTCGAGAATTGATGATATGCCCATTGCGTATATTGAGGTAATTGCTGAGCTTTTCCTGAAAACAAGATTAGGGTAGATATGTAAAATGCTAACCTCATCTTAGAACAGTTAGGCTTCCTTTCAAAACGTTATCTGAACCATCCCGAAGCTCCAAGATATAGTAATAAACACCTTCTAAAACCTCACCCCTATCATTTATACCATCCCAAGCTTTTAGCTCTGAATAACCCGTAGTTTGAAAGATTTTCTGTCCCCAACGGGTATAGACCTGTATTAAACAATCTGGGAATTTTTCAATCCCTCGAATGACCCATTTATCATTGACTCCGTCATTATTTGGAGAGAAGGTATTTGGTATTTGAAGACCGCTGTTTACAGTAATTGTAACGTAATCAAATTGTGTACACCCGTTCTCTGTCGCTTCGAGAGTGTAGGTAATGGTTTCATCAGGAGCAGCTATGGGGTTTAGAATATTATCAGCACTCAGGTAAAACGCAGGGGTCCAAATAAAATTAGGAGCACTCGTGCTACCGATAAGCTGAACTGTTTGCCCTTCTTCAATTGTCTGATCTTGCCCGGCATCAACGTTAAATGTATAAACGGCCATTTGAACAAAATCATTATTTACAGTGTCCGGACAAATTGTGTAGCACGCTGTTTCAACCGTAATTATGTCTCCGTCTTGCAGGCTTGAAGTTTGATAAGTCGTGTCCGAAGTTACAGCGACGAGCCCCCCATTTACAAACCACCTGAAGCTACCATTATACGGACAATCAACTGGACTCACTATAAACTCGACTGATTCATTCAAACAAATGGATGCAGAGCTCTGTGTAAGGTTCAATGTGGGAATAGGTCTGTTCACGGCTGTGCCGGAAATAGAGATGTCAAATGATGCTTCGGCCGGACTGAGCGAGCCGCCAGCATTGTCACCATCTAAAACAATATAGTAGGTTGTGTTTGGAAAGAGATTAACTGCGGTAATATCAAACGTACTATTTGCATTATTAATACAACTTCCAACAATATTATATGTTGCGGCATCGCAGGGTACGGCGGCTTCAATAATGGTACCTTGAAGCATGGTGCCTTGTCCAGCAACTCCCTGGAAAATGATATTATCTATATTTACTTGAACAGCACCGCCACCGGCATTTGTGGTGAAAGTGAACCAAACAGAGTTTTCTAATGAGAAACAAGTCGTGAAGTCATCTTCACAGTCATTACAAACCGTGGTATTTGCACCGAAATTATTTACATTAATCGTTTGATTTGAACAAAGCTCAAGAGCATCATTGCAGTTGTTATATTGTGGTTGAGAGCGGACAAATGCAGACGCTAACAAGAACATTAACAGAAAAATAACAACTCTCAACATTTTCAATGTAACCCTTTATTTTCCAAGTGTTTTAAGCAAAATTAAAATAATTTTAACGATTTTTGATGGCAATCAAAACAAGAGGAACCCCATTTAAAATGATTTTGGCACGATTCTAGGTTAGAATGACATGCGAACCCTTAAAAGAACGCGTATGAAAAAGACTATTACATTATTATTCGGATTATTTTTTGGTTTAAATCTTTTCGGTCAGTACGTAAATTATGAAACTGATTCACGATGGTTTTTAAACATGAATGCGGGAGGAACTTGGCAGACATCTGACGTTAACAATGAGACCTACGCGGGTTGGGGTCTTATTTTAGGGAAGTCATTTAATTATAATTACGGCAAGTTTTTAAAGTGGGATCTTCGCGGAAGATATCTCGGTGGAAGATGGTATGGTCAGGATTATGACTCTACTGGATTTTCTGGTGATTACAATGGAGCATACGCCCCGTACAAGGACTCATTAGGTTATACTGTTCAGAACTTTGAGTCTCAGAATCATGAACTAGGCCTGGAGCTAGCTGTTCACCTAAACAGACTAAGGGAGAGAACAGGTGTTGATTTGTATGCTTTTGGCGGAGCAAATCTTGTTTGGAACAGAACCAACGGTGATTTGTTTGATCAAGACACACTTTTAGGTGTGAACAATATTTATAATTATGATGCAATAGGATTAAATGAAAGTTCTATCGATGCTGCCTTAGATGGTATTTATGACACTCCATTGGACGGTCATTCACAGAGATACAGGGTAAACTTTATGCCTAGCCTCGGATTTGGTGTGGGATATTATATTACACCAAACGTATCCGTTGGGTTAGAACATAAAACAACTTTCACCCTGAGAGATGACTGGGATGGTTTTGTAAGCAACGTGCCACAAGAGAACAGTGAGCGATTGAATGATCTTTATCATTACACGAGTGGTTATTTAAGGTTTCATTTGAGACAGGGTAGAACAGGGTCAACGAATGTAAATAACAATTCCAACAATAATTTAGTTGGTGGAGGTTGTCAAGACCCTGTGATAGGTTTCATCCAGCCAAACCAGGAAACAACCAATATAACTGTTTCTGAAATGCAATTTAAAGTAAGAGTGAGGCACGTGGTTGGCAGAGATAACATTACACTCAGAGTAAATGGAAATGTTACAACAAACTTTCTTTACAATGCTCAGAATGATATTTTAGAGGGCTACTTAGTGCTTGCGCAGGGAATGAACACAATTCAGGTTACGGCAGGTAATGGATGTGGTTCTGTTTCACAAAATTATACGATTAACTACATCAATTGTATTGCTCCTGAGATTAGCTTTACAGCACCATCACACAATAACTTTCACGCTAGTCAAAATCAATTTGATGTTCGCGCGAACGTAGAGAGGGCTTCAGATGTGAAACTGAAGGTGAACGGCGCTTCAACTACATCGTTCTACTACAACACAGCGAGTGGGTCTTTCCAGTCTAGTGTAGCGCTAAAACCAGGGCAAAATGTAATTGAGTTGGTTGCAAAAAACGAGTGCGGAACAGACATAGAGACTGTTACGATTTCATTGTCTGATTGTACAGACCCCTCTATCGTATTCTTGAATTCGAGCACACATATTGCTACAACGGATGTTCAGCAATACACTTTCAAAGCACAGGTTCTGCATGTAGACGGGCGCGGAAGTATAGGATTCCGAATCAACGGGGTGAACGAGCAATTTACATTTGATCCGGATAGCAAATACATGAGTTCAGGTCTCACGTTACAGGAGGGAATAAATGCGATCCAAGTAACAGCTGCTAACGATTGTGGAACAGAGACGGAAACATTTACAATTGAATATACACCTTGCGTGGCGCCATTCATTCAAATGATTGACCCCGCTGGTCAAACTCTGCAAACGACAGCCTCTAGCTATAAAGTTAAAGCGAAATTATTCAATGTAGAATCTCTTTCGCAAGCTCAATTAACTGTGAATGGCACACTCGTAAATGGAGGACAATTTAATCCATCAACGAAAGTATTCCAGCGGCAGATAAGCCTGCAAATGGGAGAAAATGTTATTAAGTTATCGGTTACAACAGACTGTGGAACAGATGTAGAATTGGCTAAAGTAACTAGGGTGAGAGAGCAGAGTAACGAAATGATTACGATTTGTCATCGCCCCCCTGGAAACCCGGGTAATGCACAAACAATACAAATTCCATTGTCTGCTTGGCCAGCACATCAAGCGCACGGAGACGTTTTGGGACCGTGTCCGGAAATAGAAGAACCGAACAACAACATGATAACGATTTGTCACCGTCCTCCTGGAAATCCGGAGAATGCGCAGACGATAGAAATTCCGCTCTCCGCATGGCCAGCCCATCAGGCACATGGGGATGTTTTAGGACCGTGTCCGGTAGAAGAAAATCCTGAGACTTGCGGACCAAGGTTTAACCCAGGGAATTCAGATTGGCAATTCTGCTTGATAACTCCTTCGGGGACGTACACTAGGGATGATTTAGCAGGTAATCCATCATTCAGCTATTCGGGACCAGCTTCAAGTTTGTTTTTTAAACCAATAGCAGGTGGGGGTCAAGCAGTTGTAAGCGGACAAGGGTTTGATGTTCAGCCAGGCCAGTATTACCTTTTCCAAGGCAACCTGACTGTTAACGTCTCTTCTGAGCATCCTGGTTCGATGGGGCATTGGGTAGTTTGTATTGAATCTGACAACGAACCAACTCATGGCAATGGAAATAATCGCCCTACAAGCCCATGTGGGGAAACAGGAAATGGGAGCTCCAGCGGAAACGGTGGAGGAAATCAGTCAGGTAATTCTGGGGGGAACAACGGTGTCGGGAATAATGGAAACCAAGGGAACAACGGAAACCAAGGGAACAACGAAACACCAATAGACAATCAAAAGATTACAATATGTCACTATCCCCCAGGTAATAATGGTAATCCTCAGACTATAGAAATTCCTTTGTCCGCATGGCCAGCACATCAGGCGCATGGAGATGTTATAGGGCCATGTCCTGAAGAGCCAAATAATCCTGGTAATAATGGAAATCAAGGACAAGGAAATAATAGTGGTCAACCACACAACGGAAACACACAAGGAAACAACATTAATTCCCAACCGGGAAGTGTAGGAACAACGGTGCCAATTGGAGGGTCTGGATCAGGATCGGTTGGAACAATTAATGGCAATGGTGGAAATAACAATAATACTCAAGGCAATTCGGGCTCCAATGGTTCTGTGAACAACAACGGATCAGGGGGAAATAATAACACCCAAGGTAATCCTGGTTCAAATGGATCTAATTCCGGAAACAACAATGGTTCTGGAGGGAATAAATCTAACACTAATGACTCGGGGAACAAGGGATCTTCGAATAACTTGAATAATCAATCCTCAAGTCAATTAAAAGCAGCAGAGGAAGCGGCTAAGAAGAAGGCAGCAGAGGAAGCGGCAAAGAAGAAGGCAGCAGAGGAAGCAGCCAAGAAGAAAGCAGCAGAGGAAGCGGCCAAGAAGAAAGCAGCAGAGGAAGCAGCCAAGAAGAAAGCAGCGGAGGAAGCAGCCAAGAAGAAGGCAGCAGAGGAAGCGGCCAAGAAGAAGGCAGCAGAGGAAGCGGCCAAGAAGAAAGCAGCAGAGGAAGCGGCCAAGAAGAAAGCAGCAGA
>JALRKF010000167.1 GCA_023254905.1 Crocinitomicaceae bacterium
AAAAAGTTCGTAAACATCCAACAAGCCATTTCTATATATCCTTCTTTACGTTAAAAGCGGGCAGCAAAGATAAATACTATCTGTTTAATCACAATACTTTTCAACAATATATTTTTGAAAAACCTTTTTTCGAAACTTAACTATCTGTGAATGTGTGGAAATAACTTCTTATTTTTTTGAAATTTCGTATCGCGTTCCGGTCTCATCTATCTGCATAAATACAATATCCCAATGAACTAACTTTGTCAAAAGATCATCGACCTTTCTTTTGGATAACCCCGAGTTTCGGTATAACTTAGATAAGGTTAATGGCCCATCATTTTTGACTGTGTTAATCAGCCCTTCAGTCTCCTTATCGAACTTAATAGGTTTTTCAACACCGTATTCTATGAGCTTCCACCCCTTCACAATAATCTTATTTGCTAAGAGCGTGCTGTCATTCACCCGTACGAAGTATTTCCATTTATCATCTTCTGTCTTAGAAAGATGCTTTTTCTCACTTTTAGGCACCAAGATCTCCAACACTAAATGGTGTCCTTCCTGCCATACTCTGGATTCAAACATCACTTCCGGCTTACAGTATATTGCTGCTGCACCTTCGATCATGTAATATTCCTCCTCCGGATTTACCCCATTAAGCTTTCCGTTATCCTTGACACCAATTAATAACTTCCCTCCTTCTGTGTTGGCGAATGCAGAAAGCGTACGTGCGATCTTCTTCTGATCGACGATCCGAAATTTGAAGTCGAGCTGTAAACCTTCCCCTTCTGCTATGAGTTTTTTAAGTTCATTTATCATGACCACTCCAAATCTCCCAAGATTTTAAAGCTTGGGCGTACAGCATTGATTCGCCATTTAATACTGCGCTTCCGCTCTCTTCAGCTTTCTTTAATAACACAGTTCTAGTCGGGTTATATACAAGATCAACCACTAAATGATCCACACCGAATTGATCTAGAGGAATAGGTAAAACATCATCGATATTTGGGAAGGTTCCAACTGGGGTGGTATTGACAACAAATTTACATACACGCATCATGTAGTCATTTACCTCATCAAATGTGAACTGCTCTGCTGACTTCTTGTCACGAACGACACTGATAACATCTATCCCTAAATTCTGTAAAACATATTTCACAGCCTTCGCTGCGCCTCCATCACCCAATATAATGGCGCGCTCATGGATATTTCTCAAAAAAGGCTTAACCGATTGATGAAAACCCTGAGCATCTGTATTGTGTCCAACTCTTTTTCCACCAATGACATGTACGGTATTTACAGCGTTTATGTCCTTCGCCTCTTGGCTTAACTCATCTAAAAAAGGAATAACCGATTCTTTGTAAGGTATTGTTACATTGAAACCTGAATACGAATTATCCCCTATTACTTCTTCTAACAATTTTCCATCTGCAACCTCTAAATTGTGATATTCAGCCAGGATTCCATTTTCTTTAAAAAATGATGTGAAGAATCCTTTAGAGAAGGAATGTTCAAGAGATTTCCCTATGAGTCCGTAGTAATTCAATTTCCTGGTAGTTTTTTAAAATTCTAAAACAATCAATTGACCACTTCTTTCGGCGCAAATCGATGAAGTATTACGATAAGACCCAATCCAAGAATCGCGCAAAAAATTGCCAATCCCAACTGCGGATCACCATCTAGATTGCCGGGCATCACGTTCGCTGTCATCCAATCTTCCTTTCCATCACTGTGAATGTTTATTGGGGCATCTCCAACTCTTATCTTCCAGGGCCAAACCTTATATAAGGAACCTATCATAAATCCTGTGAGCAAGGCGACTGTCTGATCATGAAATTTGTTAAAAAGATATTTTAATAATCGTGAAAAGGAAATCAATCCCACAACACATCCCGAGCCAAACAATCCGATTACCAGAAGATCTAAATTTTTTAGCCCATTCAGGATCATATGATAGGAGCCCATCAGTAATAGAATGAAGGATCCCGAAATCCCCGGCAGAATCATTGCGCAAATTGCGATTGCACCACTCAAAAAAATATACCAATTCGCGTCGACATTCGCTATCGTCTGAATAGATGAAATCCACAAAGCGACAACAGTACCCACCAAAATAGCAACTATTGTGGTCAACCTCCAGTAGTTCACCCGTTTTCCTATTAAAACGATGCTAGCTATAATCAAGCCAAAGAAAAAACTCCAGATCAATACTGGTTCGTTCTCTAGTAAATAAGTAACTATTCTAACCAATGACACCAATGAGATCGCAATTCCTGCTAACAAAAAGATGAAGAAATTTCCATTAATGTGATTCCAAAAAGACTTTAGACCATCTTTTCGAAGAATCATAATAGCACGAAAATTAATATTGTTCAAACTTGTTATTAACTCTTCGTAAATACCCGTAATGAATGCTATAGTACCTCCTGATACACCAGGTACAATATCGGCGGCACCCATAGCCATACCCTTCAATCCAAGAAGCAAAGAGTCGCCAATTTTTCTTTCTTTCATTTAGTACAATTCTAAGTGATTATCGATCTGTTCAATCCAGGCTAAGATTCCACCTTCAAGAACTGCAATATTACTCATCTCATGATCAGTGAATAGCATATTCGCCAATGCCGCGGCTCGTTTTCCAGTTTTACACATAACCACGCAGAGTTTCTCGGTATCTATTTTATTCAATTGAGATGATACTTGAGCCATGGGAATATGAATAGCATTTATCTTACAAATTTCTAGTTCATATTGTTCCCTTATGTCTATAAGGACTGCCTTACTATCCTTCAGCAGAGTTCTCAGTTCCTGGGGTGAGACACTTTTCATTTGATGAAGTTTGAACAAATGTAACGAATATCAAAAAATCAGTCTAATACTTTAACCGAGACAGTCATACTGAACACAGCAACTTCTTCTTTACTTTCATTGAGTGCAAAAACCTTCACAGCTTGATTGATTCGCTCTCCTTTGTCCAGAGAAGTTTTCATTGCCTCTTTCACTAAACCGCCCTCGTCGCAAACAAAGGTAACATCAGACTCCGCACGCTTTAAAAATTCTCCTTGAATGCCTTTGAAAGCAAATGACACTCTCTTCCCAAGAATTTCCGCGAAATAAAAAGCAAATATCCCCGCTGCAATATCGGCGCCCACTGACAATGCACCGAAATACATTGAATTCAAATGATTTTTCGTCCTTCTTCGCAATCGAATCTTGACTACAACGCGCTCTTCATTTATTTCTATCAAACGTGGTTTAACAAACCAAATCATCGGAATCTTAAAGAGACCAAGTAAAAATATTTTTCTCTTGAAGCTCCTAAGAGTTGGCTGATTCATGGTATTCTTTTTTGATTCTTTCGATAATCACGCTAATTGGTTCAATAGCTTTGACGCTCTCAATGGAGGGACCAGCACACCAAACCGTTTTGTACGTGGAGCTGAAAGCGGCCTTTTGCAAACTTTTCATTCCACGCATGAATGTGAATGCTTTAAACCATTTCTTGAGTTTCTTATTCTTATTTAATAATCTTTCCAACCAATTCTGATTTGTTCCTACCCTTTGGACATAGGGTGTATTGATAACAGTACATGGCGTTCCGGAAAGTTTTGTTGTAAGAACAATATCATTCTTTCCATAATCTACACAAGCTTGTTTGTATTCTTCGGATACTCCGGCCTCATCACTTGCGATAAAAATACTGCCCATTGAAAGTCCATCTGCTCCATGCGCGATCATTTTGTATGCTTCATGTCCATTACCAACGCCTCCAGCAGATATAACAGGGATAGTACATTCTTTCTTCAATATTGGAATAAGTTCTTTGTAGCTAATATTTCCCGCATGGCCACCGGCTTCCTTATTTACCGCAATAAGAGCATCTGCTCCAAGTGCTTCCACTTTCTTAGCATATTTAACATCAGTAACATCACAAAATACCTTAACACCTACCGCATGTGACATCTTGATTGTCTCTTCCGGAGAGCCAAGAGATGTCAAAATGAAATCTACTTGTTCTTCACAACATATCTCTAATTGTTCTTTATATAGGAAGTTTGATTTGTTCACAATCAAATTAATCCCAAATGGTCCTTTCACGGCCGATTTTATCTCCTTAATCGCCTTTCTAAGTTCATCTGTTGTTCTATAGTTCAATGCGGGTATAGCACCCGTGGCGCCACTCTTAACCGCCGCAATAATCATCTCCTTGTTTGATACTAAGAACATAGGTGCAACAATCATTGGAAACTGGATTCCCAGCATTTTTGACAATGCTACATCGCTCGGATTTTTCATGCGCCGAATATAAATAATTTTGTTGTGTGTGCATAATTAAGGCTTTGTAAATATTCTTTCCGCTACTTTTGTATTATGGCGCGGATAAAAACATGGTTAAAAGCAGCCCGATTGCGCACATTGCCTCTATCCCTATCGGGCATTGTCATTGGTTCTGCGATAGCATTTAAAAATGGTTACTGGGATCCAACTATTTTTTGGCTTGCTATGCTAACAACCGTACTTTTTCAAATTCTATCCAATTTTGCCAATGATTATGGAGATAGTCAGAAGGGCACAGATAATGAATATCGAATCGGTCCCGAACGAACTGTACAATCTGGAGCCATCTCTTTGAAAAAAATGCAATTTGCTGTAATTTCGTTGAGTGTCATAAGCATCTTATCTGCAGGCGCATTGATATATTTCGGAACAAAACAAATGCCGGTCGAATTGATATGGCTGTATTCAATTCTTGCCATACTTTGTGTTGTCGCTGCGATAACTTACACAGTGGGTAAAAAAGCATACGGATATTCTGGATTTGGTGATGTTATGGTCTTCTTATTTTTTGGTCTTGTGAGTGTTCTAGGTGTTTATTCACTTTATGCAAAGTCTTTTGATGCAGCTAATATTTTACCTGCGATTAGTATTGGGTTATTGAGCACCGCAGTGCTCAATTTGAATAACATGCGTGACTTTGCGAACGATAAAAATTCAGGTAAAGTGACCTTTGTAGTTAAGATTGGTCTGCATAACGCAAAGATTTATCACGCGTTCTTGATTTTTCTGGCTTTCCTATCGATGCTTATATTTTTGCTTGGGCTCAATATTTCACTTTTATATTTGTGTCTTCTTCCGTTTATTATTTTGGCATATCATCAGCGAAAGGTAATGGTCACTAGAGAAGAAAAATACTTTGATCCGGAATTAAAAGTAGTAGCCTTATCAACATTCAGTATTTCATTATTGTTTGCTCTGCTTATTGCATTTATTTTGCCTCTATTATGAAGCTAAGGTTTACCAAAAAAACATTTTTATTTAAACGGCCTAGTGGCACAAGTCGTGGCATTTTAAAAGAAAAGCACTCTTGGTTCATCGAAATATGGAATGCGACTAATCCGAAGATCATTGGATTCGGAGAATGCAGTATTATTCCAGGACTTTCACCAGAATACATCTCAATAGAACAATATGAAAAAAAGCTGAAAGAGCTATCCGCAAATCCAACCATTGATATTTCCGAGTGGCCTTCGATAAAATTTGGATTGGAATGTGCATTACGAGACCTCGAAAACGGCGGTAAACGAATCTATTTTAAAAATGATTTTGTTAAGGGTACTCTTAAATTACCCATCAATGGCTTGGTTTGGATGGGTGATGAAAATTTCATGCGTGAGCAAATAGAGCAAAAATTGAGAGAGGGGTTTAGAACAATTAAGATGAAGATTGGTGCTATTGATTTTGATACAGAAATCAAACTTCTGAAATCGATCAGAAGTCGTTATAACAAGAATCAGATTACACTTCGCGTGGATGCGAATGGTGCATTCTCACCTGAAGAAACAAAAGAAAAACTCACAATTTTAAATCAACTGGATATCCATTCCATAGAGCAGCCAATTAAACAAGGTCAATGGTCGAAGATGCGTGAATTGTGTGAGCAAACACCTCTTCCCATAGCACTAGACGAAGAACTCATTGGAATCAATAGACGACTTGAGAAGGTCAAGCTATTGGATACTATTCAACCCCAATATATTATACTTAAACCTAGTTTACATGGCGGGATTTCAGGTACTCAGGAATGGATAGAACTCGCAGAGGAAAGAAATATTTCATGGTGGATCACATCGGCTCTTGAGTCCAATATTGGATTAGATGCTATTTGTCAGCTCGCTGCTGAATATCAGAACCCATTACCACAAGGACTGGGAACAGGTTCTTTGTATGTCAACAATATCAAAAATGATCTTATTGTTGAACAAGGTTACATTTATAAAACCCGAAAAAATTCTTAAATTAGTTCAAAACCAAAACACATGAAACTTCTCTCGATTACACTTTTAGCAGTAACAACCCTATCATTTTTTGGATGTTCAAAATGGAAGAAAGACAATAAAGATGCTTCCTACTACTATTCAAAAGATTATAAATTGAGTCAAGGGGAAATTTTGGGAGTCGATATTGAAGAAATCGATATGCTATACACTGTATTTTTTTATGAAGGAAAAAACTTGAAATACAAGCTTGTGGCTGAAAAAAAAGTAAATGACTCCAATAAGAATGAAGTTCTATCTTACGAATACGGTTCAGTAGAAGTTGATAAAAACTATACTCTACTTTTCACTCCGACGGTTAATGGTAATACAAGCTATACTGGTGCTTTCGAAACAAAGGATAAAAAAGCCTTTGATGCGAACTTGCCAGATTTTGAAGGCAGAACTCTTCGATTTATCCTAAAAAAGTAAGACCAAATTCCTTCAGGATTTTTAGCCCATTGACTTTTGAATTAATCGAACCGACTCAATAGTGACACCAACACTTTATTCGTAAGTTGAGTAGCAATGGAAAGTCCTTTTCCAAGTTTTGAGTGTTCAAATTGCATCGAAATAATGTAAAAATATTTTACTAAAAATCTTATTTGTACTTTAGCGAAAACCAAAAATAATACTGAAAATGAAAAATTTAATTCGAATTGTTTTAGTTCTATTTCTAACGGGTTTAAGTTCATCAGTGAATGCAGATTTTGACCCTAAGGATGATTCAAATTATATAGTTTACACCGTTAAGGAACTACGCGAGATCTATGGAATTGATAATGTGGAAAAGCTCTGCAATGTAGAGTTATCAGAAAATGAGGTTGTGCTGATATTAGCGAGTCCATGTAATGGTGAGATGCCTTGTGGTGGTGCTTTGGCAAAAGCAAGACAGGAGGCTCAGAAATTAGCTAATGATTGTTGTTGCATTCGCTTTTATGGAGTTATCTGTTGTGATCCACAAAATGGAGCTTTACTTGCGATTGATGCAATTGCAACTCCAACAATTTGCAACTAACACCAATTGTATCAACACATACTTGTCTCAGAAGTGTAGTTGTGCGCAATAATTGATTTTAGTCTTCCTCCCAGATCAGCAGTAACATTTGATGTAGGAAATCAAGGACAAGTTTGTTTAGATGAGATATACTCCGATGAAAAAAATTAGAGTAATATACACAAGCCAAGCAGCAAAGCATTTTAGCCAGAGGGATCTGTTAGACTTGCTTCATGATTGCCGTGCATACAATTCACTGGATTCAATTTACGGATTTCTATACTACAAGGACAATATTTTCTTCCAAGTCCTTGAGGGAGAGACCAAATCGGTTGAGGGCTTACTAGATCGAATAGAAAAAGATCCTCGCCATTTTAATCTTAAGATTTATTTCAAAAAATCGGTTGAAAATTATTTATTTTCCAATTGGTCAATGGGCTGTATAGAATTCAACAACCCCAGATTAAGTTTAATTCCTAGCCTGAAAGGAGAACTGGAATCAAAAGAAAATATCGAACGGATAATTAATAATCTTCCTGAAATAACCTCACTACTAATATCGAATCCTGAACTAAATTTGCAATAGTTGAGTCATTAAGGTATCCAAATTTTTGGCTATATCTTTTTAAATTTTTGATTTGTAAGATTTTACCAATTTAATTCCGTATATTCCAATTTAAGCCGCTATTATTTATATTACAATGAATAAGATTATTCATGATAAGTTTACCATTAAACTAATTAAAGAAAATTTTCTCTCACTTGAAATACATCAAAATCAGGTTATTGAAGCTGATGATATTCATCTAATCTATAAAGGGTATGAGAAATTGATTGGAGAGAATGAATATGTTGTTGCTGTATATGGAAATAACTTTTCTTCAATTTCAGCTGAAGCTAGAGAAATTGCAGCGAGCAAATACGCATCAAAAAAAAGGAAAAAAGTAGCGCTGATATCCAATAATCTTGCCAATATCTTGATCGTTAAATTCTTTATTAATTGGAACAAACCTCAAACTCCTATTAAAATATTTAAATCTGAAGAAAGTGCGTATGAATGGTTAGAATCTGATTGATCTACCTTGTAAATATTGATCAAAACATCCGAAATCAACAAACAACGCAAGCCCCAAATTAATTGAATTAGCTGTATATGAGACTACAGAATATTGATTTCCTTCGAGGACTTGCTGTTAGTATGGTAGTCTTGGTTCATTCTACCTCATCTACTCTGCCATGGATTGAAGAATCAATTCTTCATAAGGTTTTTGAATTTGGAAAATATGGTGTTGAGATTTTCTTTGTTATTTCAGGCTATATTATTTGTTATTCTTTATACAACCATAATTATTCTTTTAAAAAATCATTTAATTTTTTATTAAGAAGAATTATTCGAATCAATCCTCCTGCATACATTATTCTTATCTTCTATTTACTCATTGAGGTATTTGTTTTTGCTCTTAATGGTAGGCATTTAATTTTGTCACAACCATTTGAAACTAATCAAGTAATATCGAATTTTCTGTTTTTAACCAACGCTTTTAACACAGATCTCTATTTAGAGACATTTTGGACTTTGGAGACAGAATTACAGTTCTATTTGTTCATTGCATTTACCTTTCCATTAATTATCAATAAAATTGAACTTATTCGATATATCTCACTTGCAGGATTAATCATATTTGGCTTTTTGGATACACCTTTTGCGTTGAGCGTACACTTTACTTGTTTTCTGCTAGGTATAATTTACTTCATGATGCAAAACAACATGATAAATAAGAAGATATTTATAATATCGTTGATTCCATGTGTATCCATATTTCTACTCAATGGCCAGTATTTTGAGCTATTATTTTCCCTCTTTAGCCTCTTTGTATTATTTGTCAACGAACCAATAAAAAGCAAGGTTTTCCAATTTCTTGGAAGGATATCTTTTAGCCTATACATCGTTCACATTTTTGTGTTCATCTATTTAGATGTTATACTCAATAAAATTGGATGGAATTTCCTGCATGAAACAATTACTTCAAAATTTCTTTTGGTAATAATATACTATGGAATTGCCATTTTAATCTCTACTATTTTCTATGAGTTTGTGGAAAAGCCGTTCATTAATTATTCAAAACGTATATCTATGAAATAATGTTTTAGTTTTCTTGATTTATGCCGTTTTCAGATAATTTTTGAATTATTCTGTGTTAAAATGTGCAATAATTAATATTGAATATTTTCAAGCTATTCAACTATCTTTGATACCATGGCCTCAGGAATTTTAGGATTACTAGACGATATCGCAGTGCTCATGGATGAAGTTGCAACAATGAGTAAGGTTGCAACAAAGAAGACAATAGGTATTTTGGCTGATGATTTAGCTGTGAATGCCGAGAAGGCCTCAGGTTTTGTGTCAAACCGTGAATTACCTGTGCTTTGGAAATTGACGAAAGGTTCAATTATGAACAAGATCATCATCTTACCGGGCATCTTTTTGTTAAGTGCTTTTTTTCCTGCAGCAATAGTCCCTATACTTATCTTTGGAGGTATTTACCTATCTTTCGAAGGAGCATTAAAAGTATACGAGTCAATCTTTTATAAGGGTGCAAAAAAGAAATTGAACCCGGAAAATATGTCTGAAAAAGAAGCTGCCGAATACGAATCCAAACGTATTAAATCAGCAATTCTCATCGATTTTATTTTGTCCATCGAAATCATCATAATCACATTGGGTATAGTGTTGGATGAGCCATTAAAGGTGCAGATCCTTGTTGTGTCATTTGTAGCTATCCTAGCCACAATTGGAGTTTACGGAATCGTTGCTTTACTCGTTCGGATCGATGATGCCGGATACAGTTTGGTTGCTTCAAGTGACAGTAAATTTCTTCAAGGTCTAGGTAAAGGTCTAGTGAGGTTATTACCGATCATTATTCGCGTATTAAATGTAATTGGAACATTGGCTATGATCCTAGTTGGTGGAGGGATTTTCGTACACAATCTTGATTTTGTTCATGGCCTTGTAAACTGCATTCCTGATCTTTTATCAGAGTTCTTGGTCGGACTCGTTGCAGGGTTCACTTTTTTGATGACCTACCTCAGTATCAAAGTAATATTCAAAAATCGATAATGAAAAACCTCCCGTTTCCAGGAGGTTCCACTAACTACTACTATTAAAGATGAAAGTACCTTTCCGACAATAAACGAAAGTAATCTTGTATTATTACATCTGAACAGAAAATTTTTTATCGAAGTCTTAATCCAATACGTTTTCTTGTTGCGTCAACTTCCATTACTTCTACCTCAACATGCTCATGAAGACTTACGATTTCCGCGGGGTCTTCCACATAATGGTCAGCCATATTCGATTTATGAATGAGTCCGTTTTCCTTGATGCCAATATTTACAAACGCTCCAAAATTTGTAATATTCGTAACGATTCCAGCGATCTTCATCCCAGTAATCAAGTCTCCAATTTCCTTTACTCTGTGGTCGAACTCTAGCACTTTCACTCTCTGACGCGGGTCTCTTCCAGGCTTTTTAAGTTCCTTTACAACATCATCAAATGTATAGCCATCTACATAGTCAAAATCTTCCCTCTTCAATTTGTCAAGTAAATCGAGATCACCAATAAGTTCCGCACTTGAAACACCGACCTTCTTCGCCATTGATTCTACGAGCTTGTAACTCTCCGGGTGTACCGATGAATTATCGAGTGGGTTTTCTCCTTTCACTTTTAGAAATCCTGCACATTGCTCAAATACTTTTCCTCCCAATCTCGGAATATCCTTGAGTTGCTTTCTGGTTGCGAACCCCCCTAACTTCGTCCTGTGCTCAACAATACTAGTAGCCAATGATGGTCCTAAACCAGAAACATAACTCAATAAGTAAGGAGATGCTGTATTAAGATCAACACCAACCTGATTTACACAAGATACGACTACACTATCCAATTCCCTTTTCAATAGATTTTGATCAACTTGATGCTGATACTGACCTACCCCTAATGACTTCGGATCTATCTTCACCAATTCTGCCAATGGATCCATCAATCTTCTTCCTATAGAAACAGAGCCACGTACAGTAACATCGTAAGCAGGAAACTCCTCCCTGCCAATTTTACTCGCCGAATAAATAGATGCACCATCCTCACGTACCACATAAACCTCAACATCCTGATTGAACCGGATAGATTTTACAAATCTTTCAGTTTCTCTTCCGGCCGTACCATCTCCGATGGCAATTGCCTCAATCTTATGGGCTTGTGCAAGCTGTGCAAGTTTTGATTTTGCCTTACCAATATCTTTCTGTGGCGGATGCGGAAAGATCGTTGTATTTTCTTTTAACTCACCGCTTTTATCCAAACAAACTACTTTGCAACCAGTTCTAAACCCAGGATCGATCGCAAGGATACGTTTGTTACCCAATGGCGGTGCCAACAATAGTTGACGCAAGTTTTTACTAAATACACGAATAGCAGATTGATCCGCCTCTAATTTCTTTTTGTTCCAAGCTTCACTTTCCAATGAAGGTCGCAATAAACGTGAGTACGCATCTTTACATGCTTTCCCGACCACCTTTGAACATGCTCCATTTCCTTTCACGAAAAACCGTTCAATAATCTCATTAGCCTCATCCGTCTCGGGTCGAGATGTTACCTTCAATATGCCTTCATTCGCACCTCTTGATATTGCCAAAAAACGATGCGACGGACAATTTTTCAAACGTTCTGAATGATCAAAGTAGTCCTTGTATTTCTGCCCCTCTACCTCTTTTCCTTTAGCAACTTTAGCTGTAATTAAAGATCTGTTTTCGAACAGTTTCCTTAGCCTATCACGAAGATTCTCATTCTCGTTAATCCATTCTGCAATGATATATTTAGCTCCTTCAATGGCATCTTCCGGTTCAGTGAGTTCTCCGCGTAAAAAGGGTTCAGCTGTTTGCACAGGGTCTCCTTCACGTTGCGACATGATCATTTTTGCAAGTGGTTCCAATCCATTCTTACGCGCTAATTCTGCCTTAGATGAGCGTTTCTTTTTAAATGGAAGATAAATATCTTCCAGTTTATCTGTGTCGAAACAATTATGAATTCGTTCCATCAATTGATCGTCAAGTTTGCCTTGCTCATCAATTGCTTTTAAGATCGCTTCTTTCCGCTTTTCTAAATCGTTAAACTGCTGAGACAACTTTTTGATCTGCTCCAATCCAACCTCATCCATTCCTTCCGTTTGCTCCTTCCTGTAGCGCGCAACAAATGGAATCGTTGCTCCTTCATCAAACAACTTAACTACGTTCACGATTAGTCTTTCCGACCGTTGAGAAAACTCTTTAATAAATTCAATCTTGTTCATTGAAACAAAAATACACTTCGTCCTGAATAACAGGCTACAAATCATTATATTCGATTCAAAGACCAACAAATGAAGAACATATTTTTACTTGTTTCAGCAGTTATAATCCTAATGGCATGTAAATCTGGACTTGAAGTAGTTGAGGTTGCTGAATTACCGCAAGAAACGAACGAAATGCCAAAAATCCCAGTTGCAGAGGGGAAAGTAGTATTAATGACGAAATGTGCAAGGTGTCATGACCTGCCAGATGTTGATAGCTACTCTAAAGAAAAGTGGGATAAAGTACTTCCCCCAATGATTCTAAAGGCAAATCTTTCGGAAGACGAAGCAAACAATGTGACCGCGTACGTTTACTGGGAACTAGAAAACTAATGTTTAAAGGACTTAAGGTTATTGATCTAAGTACAGTTTTAGCGGGTCCCTCTGTTGGGACCTTTTTCGCTGAATTAGATGCTGATGTTATCAAACTCGAGCATCCAGATTTTGGTGATGTAACACGAAGTTGGAAGTTGCCAATTGAAAAAGCTGACTCAAATATATCAGCCTACTTCTCAAGTGTAAACTATGGCAAAAAATACGGAACGATCAACCTAAAAATCGAAGCTGAAAGGGACAGATTTCTGGAAGAGATAAGAGACACAGATATTCTGGTCTCGAATTTTAAAAAAGGAGATGCAACTAAATTCGGTATTGAGGATGAGGTGTTATTCGCTCAAAACCCGAAGTTGATCCACGGTAAGATCACCGGTTACGGTGAGGATTCGAATCGTGTTGCATTTGATCTGATTCTGCAGGCAGAGAGCGGATTTATGTCTATCAATGGTACTCCTGAAAGTGGGCCGTTGAAAATGCCTATTGCTCTCATCGATGTATTATGTGCGCATCATCTTAAAGAAGCTATACTCTTGGCCCTTTATGAAAGAGAGAGAACAAGGAAGGGAAAATCAGTTACTATTTCTTTGTATGATGCAGCAGTTTCCAGTCTAGTAAATCAAGCGTCGAATTACTTGATGACCGGTTTCGTACCAAAGCGTATAGGAAGTAAACATCCGAACATTGCTCCTTATGGGGAACTATTTAAAACAAAAGATGGAGCAACAGTTACCTTTGCGATCGGTTCCAATACGCACTTCCGAAAATTATGTGAAGTATTAGGTATAGATGACCTTTCAGAAGACCAGAGGTTCAAGAATAACCAGAATCGTGTAGTTAATCGAGCCGCACTTTTCGAATTGATAGAAAGAAAAGTAATAGAACAAGAAGCTGAAGAATTACTCACTTCACTTCAATTACTGAACGTTCCCGCAGGAAAAGTAAGAGACCTAGCGGAGGTATTTAATGATCCGTTATCCCAAGAATTGATTATCGAAGAAGAAATAGATGGTATCTATACTCGTCGCGTCAAATCAGTATTATTTAAATGATAGAATTTCGACCACCAAGAAATGAAAAGGAGTGGGAGAACTATTATGACCTCCGTTATCGAATTCTCCGGGAACCATTAGGTAAAGAAAGGGGATCTGAAAAGAATGAAGGCGACGAATTAGGAGAACACATTTGCCTTTATGACAATGGGATTTTAAAAGCCATTGCGCGATTAGACAAAACAGATAAGCCTCAAGTCGCTCAAGTAAGATTCGTTGCAGTTGAAAAAGCACAACAGGGAATAGGTTACGGAAGAATGATCATGAAGGCTGTCGAGGAGATTTCAGAACAACGTGGAGATATTAAAATGATCCTTCATGCACGAGATTATGCCGTTGATTTTTATCTCAAATTAGGATACAAAAATCTCGAAAAAAGCTACTTATTATTTGGTGTGCTACAGCACTATCTAATGGAGCGGATATATAAATCACTTTCGTGATTTCAATCGATCATCCACTTTCTTCGTAATAAACTTAAAAAGTTGTTGTGCATCTTTTTCATTGAGCTTTCTACCAAATTTTATCACTTTACCCATGTAATCAAATTCAATACGTTCCCCTCCTCGGATCCAAGGTGAGCTCTCCCATGCTGATTGAAATGAACGCTCTTCTGGAATCTGTAATCGTATCTTTGTAATATTCTCAACGTAGTAATTGGAAGCACGGCCGTATCCTTTAATAGACTTTTTATAGATGAGTTCTGTTTCGTTAATCTTAAGATGCTCTTTCCCCCAGATCATCCAGAAAAATGAGCGGCTCACACGAATTGCATAGTACCCCCAGAAGGTGATAAACACAAAGAGGATCACTTTTTCCTGATCCGTAAGATTCAAAGAGAAAATAGACCAAATGACAATTCCTCCGATCATGTACCACATCATTACCCAGGCACCCATCAACGCAGATATCCAGCCCTTTACTTCCGGGTCAATGATAATCGTCGTGCGATTCTTATCATCCACAAAACTTATGCGCTCTCCGATCCATTTCATGCATACAAAAGTATTCAAAATAAAAAAGGGAGCAACGTATATTACTCCCTTCAATAAATTCGGATTAGTAAATTACTCTACCACCAATCTTTTTGTCATTCTTTCTCCGTTTACAGTAAGCTCTACTAAGTAAACTCCTGTATTCAGCTTTGTAGTATTTAGATTCACAACTGAATATGTTGCAATCGTTCCGTAATCATTAGCAGCGATAACTTTTCCAGAAAGATCTAACAATCTCAATTGTACATCAGATTCTGCTTTTACATTTATTTCTACTATTGCATGATCGTTCGCAGGGTTTGGATATAATTTGAATAAATCATCCAATTGAGGAAGGATTGTCCCTGTAGATAAGTTACAAGCTTCAATCAATCCATTAGCAATTGCTTCAGGAATTGTTGTCTTGGCAGCATTATCGATTCTACCATTTGGTGATACCAACATTCCAATGATATACATGTTATTCTCATCCCAATCTGCCGGTAGAGTGAACGTATATTGATTCGTTACAGAGTCTCCAGCAGAAATAACCGGAGCGAAACATGTGCTTTCACCAGCAAAACTTGGCGTAATCGCTCTCGCTACATGATCATAAACCATTTGAGAAGCAGGAACTGGATTTGGAAGAGCTTCATACCCCCCCATAACTCCATTCGAGCCTCCTGAATAAAAATTTGATTGTGCATAGGATGATGTTGTTCCAGTCACACCATCTTCAGTCAAGACACATAACATTTTGTAGCTATTATTTCCTGCTATCTGGAAATCAGCAGTAACGGATACTACCAATTCTCTAGTTGAAGGATCCCAAGTTGCTCCATTTGACATAAATGCAGCGGGTGCTACAGCTAATCTAGTGAAGAAGTCTGTGCTCATTCCAGAAGGATCAACTTCCGAACCTCTATCCACCAATGCACTTGGATAACCACCAATTAATGCCGAAAATGGAGTATCGTATTCTGCAACTGTCATCGGATCACCATTATGCACAGCGATACCTGCCCAATACTGCTGATATTCAGTCTCGTATCGATCCATAAAGACTGTTCCTCTCGGACACCATCCACACCATGTTCCTGTACCCTCTTCTCCCACAACAACTTTACCCACTGCAGGAACTACAGGATCCATAATTGCGCAAGCATCATCATCTGAAGCATCATCATCATTTCCACCATTTACATTACTCACTGTAGCTGTCGCAGTCATCGAACCGCCTACCAATGGAATAGAAGTCGTAAAGTTCACATCTAATGACTGTCCTGAAGTCAGATTTTGTCCAGTTACATTTTCAACATATTGCATTCCGTTGTAATCAACAGTTACATCGAATGCATTTATTGCTGATGTTCCCGCATTCACTACAGTAACAGTTGGCATTACATCCAACCCAACGATATTTCCATTCATGTTGAAACCGGATATTGCAGCATTCAGTGCTGGAGCTGAATATGGCGTATGATCAAACATCACATCATCCACATAAAACTCGCCATTTGCTGTAGGGAAAAGATCTAAGGACGCAACGGTATTTATGGAATTATTCCATACACCAATGCAAACATTATCTATTGAGGCCTGCCATCTTCCTGTAGAAAGATTTGCCTCAATGCGTAGCGTAAACCATTGATCAGCCGTATAAGCTCCAGTTGCTAAATCAGCCGTTACACCGTCATCGATGGAAACAGTTCCATTTGCCACATTACAATTCATTGCCCAAGATTGCCCAATCGTTTGTGTTGCTTGGAAATTGAAATACGCCGTTTTTCCATTTGGTACGTAAAATGCTGATTCATAGGTAAACAAACCATCTGTATACTGTTGTCCAAACTCAAGAACTACATCCTGAGGGCCATTGTTTCCTATAAAATAAATAGAGTTTGATCCTGTATTAGCCTGAGAAGAATTAACCTGAGCATCCTCAGCGCCTCCCTCCGTTCCAGACCAGGTCGTCCAGCTTGATCCGTTCGGTCCTGGACCGATATAGTCACCCACAGTATAACCCTCTGCAGATTCAAAACCATCTGTAAATATTTGAGCGTTTACCCCGCATGTTATTGCTAGGGTAGAAAATAAAATAGTAATCTTCTTCATAATAGTTTTAGTAATTTAATTAGCACAATTTACAAGAATTTAATTGAGTAATGATTGCTGAAAATAATCAAATGAATTTATTCTTGAAATCTTATTTGATGTATTTAAAACTTTGATCTTTTTTGATAGTCAATATTGTCTCATAAATAAGCTTTATCGTGTTTTCAACATCCTCTTTTCTACACATCTCATTGGTAGTATGCATGTAACGCAATGGCAAACTTATAAGAGCACTTGGAACACCATCATTTGAATATGCGAAGGCATCAGTATCAGTTCCTGTAGCTCTTGATGCAGCAGCTCTTTGGAAGGGAACTTTTTTGTTTTTCGCTGTATCTATAATAAGATTAAGCAGATTATTTTGAACAGCAGGTCCGTAAGTTAACACTGGGCCTTCTCCTGATTTCAAGTCACCTTGTTCAATTTTATTAATCATTGGTGTACCAGTATCATGACAAACATCTGTAACAATTGCTACGTCGGGTTTAATACGATTCGCAATCATTTGTGCTCCTCTCAAACCTACTTCCTCTTGCACCGCATTCACAATATACAGTCCAAACGGCAGTTTATTCTTATTCTCTTTCAGTAATCTTGCTACCTCCGCGATCATGAATCCACCTATTCTATTATCTAAAGCTCTACCGCAATAACGGTTTTTATTCAATACCATAAACTCATCTTCAAACGTGATTACACAACCCACGTGAACGCCAAGCTCTTCAACTTCTTCTTTGCTTGAACAACCGCAATCCAAAAATATATTCTTCATACTTGGTGCGTCTTCCTTCGTATGACGGGTGTGAATTGCTGGCCAACCAAAAACAGCTTTTACGATTCCTCTTTCAGTATGAATATTGACACGCTTAGATGGTGCGATCATATGATCAGACCCACCATTTCTCCGTAGATAAATAAATCCGTCCTTCGTTATGTAATGTACAAACCATGAAATTTCATCAGCGTGTGCTTCAATCACAACTTTATAGTCCGATTTCGGATTGACTACTCCGACTACGGTACCATAGTTATCCGTAAAGTACTCATCAATGTAAGGTCTAATGTAATCCAACCATACTTTTTGTCCGGCAACTTCAAACCCCGTTGGCGAAGCATTGTTCAAGTAAGTTGTTAGAAATTTTTCAGAATTTTTATTGAGGGTCTTCTTCATATATTTTGCTTTGAAACAAAAGTATAAAGTATCATTACTTCAATAACGTGATGTTACCTTTAATTATCGACTCATCATCGTTAATACATATCACTTTCAGATAATAATCATAAACATCAGGATCCATCGGTTTTCCTCTGAATGTGCCATCCCAACCAGTGGAGCGATCAAAAGATTCAAACACCAATTCTCCCCATCTATCATAGATACGAAATACCATCTCTCTGATCAGCGCACCTCTTACATAAAGTATATCATTCTCATTATCCCCATTTGGTGAGAAGGCATTCGGGACAAATAAATAAGGGTCTTCACAAATGAACTCGTATGCGGTAACCAGAACTGTATCCGTTTGCGAGCAAATACCATCTGATACGGTTAGTGTATATATTGTTGTTTGTGGAACTTCTACTGTTGTATTTTGATTTTCTGGGGAATCAATCAGTTCATCTGGAGACCACGAATAAAATGGCAGTCCCGAAGGTTCAGCCAGTAAAGTTGTTGTACCCCCTTCTGGAATTATAGTCTCTGTTGCCGATGCAATAGGCTGCCATCCACTCGTGTTTCCAACAAAGATTTGAATCGAATCCTCCACAACACAACCCGTAATTGATGATGCTGTGACCGTAACATACTGGGTTGTATATGGTTGGACTACCACAGTGTTTGTGGTTGATGGCGATACAATGATCGAGTCCTCACCCCAATCATACGTATCAAATACGATGAGAGGATTCGTACTTTGTGCGTTTACGGTAACCAAATCTCCTGCACAGATCGAATCATTAGCACTAAGTGTAAGCGACGAACCGATAAAATCTATTTGAACGCTATCAATTATGGTACAACCTGGATTGGAAGCTGAGACATAATATGTTGCCGAACTTGTGGGAGTGACATTGAATATTGAATCCGATAGATTAGTATTCAAAGTGTCTGTAAACTGAGCGTTTGATGACCAGACAAAATTCGTTGCTGTCCCATTTGTGTAAACAATTAGGTCTACAGGTGTCGGAACACACAGCTGTTGATCTAATGTGGTAGTGATCTCGAGTGAATCAGTTACCGTAATCGTAAGCATAGCGGTATCTGTTAGTAAGCAAATACTATCGGTAACATACAAATAAACCTCATAAATTCCTGCAGTATCATAAATAATAGTTGGCTCAAAAATTACACTGGATGTATCTCCATTACCAAAATCCCACAAATAGGCATCCGAGTCTGTCGAGAAGTTATCGAAGGTAACTTCAAAAGAGGCACAACCTAAAGTATTTTGTGTTGTAAATTCAGCATCCGGAATCAATTCAAAATCAAACTTAAAAACTAGATTGTTACAGTTATCACTTAAATTTTGATCGGACCAAGCACCAGGAGTAGTTGGAAAATCACTGTTGTCGGTACATCCTCCACAAACAGACTGATATACCACACCGTTCTTATCAAATCGGCTCGTACCGCCATCGACGTGCTCTCCAGATAGGTTCCCTCCAATATAAGTCGCGTAAAGTGGTTCGGGGCCTGCAAAATCGCTTTTCAAAACTATTAAATAAAAATCTGGATTAACAGTCGTTGACTGATATGCATTTGAAGTAATTGGCATTCCTGTCGCAGCTACTGCTGGAACTAAATTTTTACCCCAACCTGAAACGTAAATATTGCCACAAATATCAACAAGAAAAGCGGATGGAGAAATGTCTAAATCATTACTTCCAGAGCCAAAAACAGTTGAATTCAAAACAAAACTCAATGTAGAATCTAATCGAGTCACAAACTGACTTGAACCAGGGTTCTCAAAACCACTGTTAACAACCGGGAAGCTTCCATTTTCAGACTGACCAACGACATAAACTCTGTTCTCACGATCAACTTCAACGAAAAACGCCTGATCATAATTCGGCGTCCCTAAGTACGTTCCACCGATCAAACCGCTCGCATTAGGATCTATTTTCATTACGAAGCCATCTGTTTCTCCTCCGTTATATGCATTCATCCATCCACTAGAAACACCAGGCAAATCGTTGGAGGAAGTACCTCCTGCGAAGAGAACATTATCCGATCTATCCACTTTAA
Organism: Crocinitomicaceae bacterium; assembly: GCA_023254905.1. Taxonomy (GTDB): domain Bacteria; phylum Bacteroidota; class Bacteroidia; order Flavobacteriales_D; family Crocinitomicaceae; genus UBA4466. Next base: position 20,387 of record JALRKF010000167.1, read on the forward strand.
CAGAATAGCAAGCATCGTTCTCAGAGCCTCCAAAATAACTAGACCAGATAAGAGTTGACAAATCATTTGAAAGTTTAAAAATAATCCCATCCTGTTTTCCTGCATTCGTACTTTGAAAAGCATTTAATACTGGAAAATCGGTTGACTTAGTGCAAGAAGCCACTATTACATTGTTATTTGCATCAAGCATGATTTCGCCACGAAATTGGTCACCATAATTGGTAGTAAGAGAATCTAACGAAATTTGAATATTGTTGTAACTAACACCATCATTGGCAGAACCACCTATATACGTTGAACCCAAAAGAAGCATGCCGTCATCACTTAACTTACTTACATAAATATCCGTGCCATTAGTGTAATGATGAACTCCATTGCTTGTAAAGTCTAATGGAATTGTTCCTCCTGAGTGCGAATTTGAATAACCATTCTGAAAAGGGAAATCACCACTTGAAGTAGCTCCATAAAGATAAATATTGTTCAAGGTATCACATATTAAACTATGAACTGTTTCAGTTCCCTGTGTATCATTTCCCCCTCCAATGAAACATGTCCAAAGCATATCTGTTCCATTCTCCGAATATTTCGAAATAAAGACATCTGTCACTCCATACGTTCCTGTCGGGTCATTTGCAATCGACATAACGTTCGTAATTGTTGTTGTTGTATTCCAACTTGGGGACGGAGTCGGATACGAATTTCCGAACACAATACCTCCAGAATAAGCAGTGCCGTCGTAGCCGTATGTAGCCGTCATCCCGAAGTTATCCGAAAGTGAACCTGCATAGGTTGCGAATACCAAAACAGGGTCAATCACTAAAACAGCATATGGATCGTATTCCCCTAGCTCAAATTGAACTTTATTATCAACGACCTTGTACTTACAATACACCTCTTTAATTCGGCCATTCACAATTTGATATGAATAAGGCTTTTTCTCGAGGATATTACCTAGGGATGTTTTTACCACTAAGTTTCCATTTTCGTCTACTAACAATTCCTCATGCCCATCGTATCTTAGAACGATATCTGAAGGATCACTACCCTGCATTACATGGAATTCATATTTCAACTGGTCCTTCTGCTCAATTAGTTTAAGATCAATTCCGTCATAAAACTCTTTCAGAACAGCCTCTTCGTAACCATGAACATCCGCAGCCCATTTACTCTCATCGTTCCCGATGAAGTAATTGTAGTATTGTTTCGACTTTCCAGTTTTCTCAACAGAGCTCACTTTATTTGAGCCTTCAAAAGTCAGGTGAATCAAGGACTGACTATACATGTCATCAGGAAGTTCTTTTCTAGGATCTGTATGTGCTTCGTGTAAGTTTGAAAAATCTTGTACATGAAACATGAACTTATTCTGTTCTACCCACATATTACCGCCATTGAATTGCGACTTGAACAACACTTGCTCAGGCCATTGCCCTTTATTCTCGAGAAATGAATGATAAATGGAATGCTCATGCGTTATCTCCTGAGCATAATAGTTCAGGACGGAGAACAGTAACAAGTTTGTAAGGAATCCTTTCAAAAATCGCATAGTGCACCCTAAATTAATGAATTTACTCTAAAGACGTCAGCAGGTATTAAATAGTTTACCGAAAGCGTTAAATTTGATGCCATGGAACAAAACAGAATCACATCACTATTCAATATTAAATACCCGTTAATCCAAGCGGGTATGATCTGGTGTTCAGGATGGAAATTAGCAGCAGCGGTATCTAATTCAGGAGGTTTGGGGATTATTGGCTCAGGATCTATGTATCCTCAGGTATTGGATGAACACATTCGAAAATGTAAAGATGCAACAGATAAGCCGTTTGCAGTGAATTTACCGATGCTTTATCCAGACATTGATAAGCATATCGAGACAATTATAAAGCACAAGGTCCCCATCGTTTTTACGAGTGCTGGTAATCCCAAGACGTGGACGAACCATTTGAAGGGACATGGTATTAAGGTTGTACACGTTGTTTCTAGTTTAAAATTTGCATTGAAAGCACAAGATGCAGGTGTTGACGCCGTTGTTGCTGAAGGCTTTGAAGCAGGAGGGCACAATGGTCGTGACGAAACAACAACTTTATGTCTTATACCAATAGTAAAGGAAAAACTGAACATTCCATTGATCGCTGCAGGTGGAATTGGAAATGGACGTGCAATGCTGGCAGCGATGAATCTAGGCGCTGATGCGGTGCAGGTAGGAAGTCGTTTTGTGGCCTCACTCGAGTCAAGTGCGCATGATAATTTCAAAAATGCGGTGGTTGATGCAAAAGAAGGTGATACACAACTTACCTTGAAAGAGATAACACCTGTTCGCTTAATAAAAAATGACTTTTACAAACAGGTTTTAAACGCCTACGAGGGTGGCTCCAGTGTGGATGAGCTGAAGACATTACTCGGCCGTGGAAGGGCTAAAAAAGGTATGTTTGAGGGCGATATGATCGAAGGTGAATTGGAGATCGGTCAGATTTCAGGATTGATTCATGACATTAAACCTGCAGCAGAAATTGTATATGATTTCATTAAAGAATATGAAATAGCTCTCAATGAGCAAAATTCATCTAAGTTCAATTTTTGATGATACAATTCGAGAAATTTACTCTAGAAAATGGATTGCGTGTAATCTTTCACAAGGAGGAATTATCACCAATGGCTGTTGTCAATACACTTTATGACGTTGGAGCACGTGATGAAGATGAAAACAAAACAGGCTTCGCTCATCTTTTCGAGCACTTAATGTTCGGAGGATCTGTGAATATAGCGGAATTTGACACTCCACTGCAACAAGCAGGTGGTGAAAACAACGCTTTCACCTCAAATGATATAACGAACTACTATGACGTTGTTCCATTAGAAAATATTGAAACGGCCCTATGGCTTGAAAGTGATCGAATGTTGTCATTAGCATTCACCCCAAAAAGTCTCGAAATACAACGAAGTGTCGTAATTGAAGAGTTTAAACAGCGTTATTTAAATCAACCTTATGGAGATGTATGGTTGCAATTGCGTCCTTTGGCTTACCAAGTTCACCCTTACAAATGGGCTACAATTGGAAAAGAAATCAGTCATATTGAGGATGCTACTATGGAAGATGTTAAAGGCTTTTTCCGGAAACATTACAATCCGTCCAATGCAATTCTTTGTATAGCTGGTAATTTTGATCTGGATGGTGTAAAAAAGATAGTGAACAAATGGTATGGTGATATACCACCTGGGAAAAAATACCACAGGACGCTTCCTCAAGAACCTCAACAAAACGAATTCAGAGAAAAAACAATAGAAAGAGAAGTTCCAACAGACGCATTCTATTATGCATTCAAGATGTGCTCAAGGACACACGAAGACTTCTATGCAACTGATCTGATCTCTGACATTCTGGGTCGTGACAAATCGGCTCGATTATATGTGAAATTAAAAAAAGAAAAGCAGCTGGTTTCAAGTATAAACGCCTTTATCATGGGCTCACTCGATAATGGATTATTGGTCTTATCAGGAAAGCTGAACGAAGGCGTTTCATTCGGTGAGCTAGATGAAGCACTTTGGCTTGAATTAGATAGATTACGGGAAAAAGAGATCGAAATTAAAGAACTGAATAAATTACTGAATAAGGTTAGAACCTCGAAAGAATTTGAGGAACAAGGAATGTTAAATAGAGCTATGGCACTTTGCTACTTTGAATTATTGGGAGACGCCTCTCTTATCAATTCCGAGAGCGACAAATATGTCTCCATAACACCAAAAAAATTGCGTTCTGTAGCACAACAAGTTATTCGAAAAGAGAATTGCTCCCTATTAAAAATCAAGGCTACATTATGATGAACAGAACTCAACAACCATCCATTAGCCAGGTGAAGGAAATTCAATTTATTGCTCCTGAGATTAAAAAGCTAAATGGCACTATTCCGGTTTATCTTATGCGAGATGTGCAGAATGAAACTTCACGCCTTGACCTGTATTTTGATGCTGGTAAAAACAGTGGTCCGAAGGGTATCTCAAGTTTTGTCAACGGATTATTATTATCAGGTACACCAAATAGAAGCTCCGTAGAGATAAATGGAAATATTGACGATCTCGGTGGCTTCTATCAGTCAGGTGTTTCAATGGAAAATGCAGTAGTTTCTATGTATGCATTACGTGAATTTTTACCGGAAATAATGCAAGGACTAATAGATGCACTGCAAAACGTCCATTTCGATGAAAGTGAAACCCGCGAATACCTAGCCGATACAAAGCAAAGACACTTACAGTCATTAGGAAAGGTAAGCTATTTATCTCAGCGTGAATTTCAAAAACACCTATTCCAATCGAATACGCTTTATGCCTCTGTTATGGAATTGGAAGATGTCGAAAATGTTTTACGGCAAGATCTCATTGATTTTCACCAAAAACATTATTTAAATGGGCTCCAAAAAGTTGTCATTGTTGGTAACTTTCAGGATGTTGTGATTGATCAAATGCTTTCCTTACTGCAGGATTTTAGTGGAAAGAATAATTCCGTAAAGGACAAAAATATTATTCATAACAAAGGAAGGTTTCATGTGTCAAAAGACCGAGCGATACAAACTGCTGTTCGAATAGGAAGAATTTTGTTCAATAAAAAACATAAGGATTATCTTGACTTCTTGGTGTTGAATACAATATTAGGTGACTATTTCGGAAGCCGATTGATGTCCAATATTCGAGAAGAAAAGGGATATACATACGGTATAGGATCTATGGTTAATGAGTTTCAGAATACAGGCTATTTTATGATTGGAACGGAAGTCAAAAAAGAAGTTTCGGCTGATACAATAAAAGAGATTAAATACGAACTGAATCGCTTACAAAAGGAACTTGTTAGCGATGAGGAGCTGAATCTGGTCAAAAACTATCTTCTTGGTCAACTTCTGAAGTCAGCCGATGGTCCATATGCAATGATTGATCTTTATCTAAGTGCAGAAATGCAAGAAAAGGACCTTGAACATTATAACGACGCAATAAAAGCTGTGAGAGAAATAACTCCAAAACGTATTCAGGAACTCGCACAATTATATTTGAATTGGGAAGATCTTACGATCGTCACTGCAGGGTAATGTGAAAATCTTTTTTTTACTTGATCAATTGATTTGAATAGTTTTATGTTGCATGAAGCTGAAATAGAATGACAAAAGCACAAGAAGATAAAATTCAAAGTCTACTCGAACAGTATAATGATATTTTACTAGTTTCGATGCGATTAGCCATTGCTGAAGATTTCATAAATCTTGTAATTGTAAATCGTGAGGACACTGATTTTGAGCTTTCCGAATTACTTCAAAATAAAGATGATTTATCCAATTACATTATGCGAGAATTTTTAAGACAGAATAGTTCATCTGTTGTTGATCAACTTAAAGGAATGGATGAACCAATTCCAGAGCTCAAAAAACGGTTCCGGTCAAAAAAAAATCAAACGGATAAAAAGACAACCTAAAGGTTCTACCAGCGTTTTCATACTACGTATGAATATTATCCGTTATTATTGTTTCATGAAACAACTTCTCCTTATAATTATCGTTATACTGAGCTTTCAATCGAGGGCTTCACATGTAATGGGAGGAGATATAACCTGGACCTGTCAAGGCGGAGATTATGTCTTTCAATTGGTGTTTTATCGTGATTGTAACGGTCCAGACATCAATACTATAAGTGCACAACTTAAAGTTTGGAATCATCCAACAGTTAGTCAGATTACAGCTAATTTTATCAGTAGAGAGGATCTTTCACCAATCTGTACTGAGGTTCCAAGTGGACCATTAGCCCTGAATTGTGGAGCCGGACCAAATGCTGGAAATGGGGTCGGTGCGATTGAAAAGGTAGTTTATCGATCTGCGCCAATCGCATTGGCAGGTGTACCGCCTATGGAAGGTTGGGTAATTACATACGAAGATTTTTCAAGAAGTAACTCGTTGACAAATATTACACTCCCATCAAGTGTTGGAATAACATTAAGTGCAATTATTTACAATGTACCCAATAATGCGGGAGGATGCATTGACAATTCACCCCAATTCCTTCAAGATCCTTACTTTGTAAGTTGTGTTGGAGATACCTACCAGTATAATATGAATGCTATTGATCCGGACCTGGACTCCTTAGATATCTCTTTTGGTATTCCTTACGATCATTTTCCGTCAGCCACAACATATAATCCTGGAATAAGTCCGGCAGCAATAAATTTTGAGTCTGGTTTTACCTATGATTCTCCTACTCCTGGAGTTACAATGAATGCTGGAAATATCCCTGCAGCAGTGGATCCTTTAAGTGGTAATCTGACCTTTCTTTCGAATAATATTGGAAATTTCAATGTGAAGATCGTGGCTCGTTCTTTCCGTAATGGTGTTCTCATATCTCAAGTTGAACGAGAAATGCAACTTGTTGTTGCAACTTGCTCTGGCAATAATAATGCTCCCGTGATTAATGGTCCTTTCGGAGGACTCTTCGAAACTACGGTCATTGCTGGAACTCCGGTTAATTTCACGCTGACATCAACCGATTTAGAACTACTTCAGGATGGATCTCCACAAAGTAATATTCTTACAGCAACAGGACCAATGTTCGGAACACCATATACGAGTAATACTGGCTGTGCAATATCCCCATGTGCCAGTCTTGACAGCAATCCGTCCATTACAGGAGTTCAAGGAGTGAGTGCAGATTTTAGTTGGCAAACAACCTGTGATCATCTGGTTAATCCCCAAGGCTATGCTGCAGATTTGATTCCATACCACTTTGTTTTTAAGGTTCAAGATGACTATTGTGCAGTTCCTAAAGTGAAATATGCTACAATCACCATTAATGTTGTGAATCCAGGCGTGATCCAAGCTCCTTTGATTAATTGTATTCAAGGTGGAACAAATGGAGATATCACAATAAGCTGGGATCCCGTTCTTGATCCCTTTGGATCTTTTGTGAGCTATGAAGTTTACTCCGTACAAAATGGTCTGGAAGGAACCATTACAAATTTAAATGCGGGTTCGTTGACGATTCCAAATGTTACGCAACAAAATGACTATTACATTGCTGTTAATTCTGGCTGCAACGGAAATACTCAACGCTATTCTGATACGATCTCAAACATATTTTTAGATGTTACGAATCCAGGAAATGGAACTGCTGTTCTCCAATGGAATGATCCAATTTTACAGGCTTTAAGTACTATGGATGACAAGTATTACATCTATCGGGAATACCCGAATGGAACTTGGATTTTAAGGGATAGTACTTCCTTTGGTGTAACAAACTATATAGACACAATTGATATCTGCTCGGCTTTTTTAAATTATCAAATAATTCTCCAAAATACACCTTGTAATTTCACCTCAAACATTGATGGTGATAATTTCGAGGATATGATTAATCCTGATATTCCCGTAATATCCTATGTTTCAATTGACACTTTGTCTGGAGACGTTCAACTTTCGTGGAATCAAAATGCACAACCGGACACTTATGGATATGTGATTTATGTTATGGATAATAATGGTTTTATCATTGAATTAGATACTGTTTGGGGGGTAGGAAGTACTTCCTACTCTTACAACACACCGATTGATGGTCCAATGACCTATTCAGTAGCAGCATTTGACTCGTGCTGGACATCAACAATACCCCCAACTTACCAGACCTCAGCTAAAGCAGAATTGCATACTACCATGTTTGTGCAATCGTCCTTGAATATTTGTGATCGCTCTGTTGCACTTAGTTGGAGTGATTATTTGGGTTGGGCGACAGTAGAATCCTACAAAATTTTTGCACATAAGGCCGGTGAACCTTGGCTTGTTGTTGGAACGACATCCTCTACATCATTTACTGTTGAGGCAGATCAGTTATTTAATTATTGCTTCGTTGTCCAGGCAAATCATGCGGATGGCCTAATTTCATTTTCAAACATGGTCTGCGAGTACATAAATGCCGCAACTACACCTGCATTTAACTACCTCACCACTGCAACAGTTAACGATGAAAATGTTGAGCTTAGATATTATGTGGATGCTACAAATGTCTCACAGATCTCCTTACAAAGGATGGATGAAACAGGTTCTTTTGCGGAAATAGCTATTCTTCAAGGAATTTCCTCATTCATAAATTATGTTGATGTGAATGCAGAAGTGAATAGATATTCATATATCTATCGTGCTCAGGTATACGATAGCTGTGGTTCACTTGGCGCAATATCCAATGAGGCAAAAACAATTTTGTTAGAAATTGACTACGATGAAGTTCTCAAGGAAAACTATCTGCAATGGTCACCTTACCGGGATTTTGATGGCTCGCTAATTTATTATAATATCTACAGAGGGATTGATGGTATATTCGATCCAATTCCTTTGGCAACGGTCGGGAATAATCAATGGTCTTACGTTGATAATACGATGGAAATTTTATCTACAGGCCGCATTTGCTACAAGGTAGAGGCTGTTGAGAGCACTAATAGTTATGGTCTTGCTGAGACCAGTAAGTCCAACGAAGTTTGTGTTGTTGTTCCTCCATCCATCTATATACCAAATGCTTTCTTCCCGGAAGGTCAGAATAAACTGTTCTACCCTGTTATTCGCGATTTTGACCCAGTCGAATACGAGTTTATTGTATTTGATAGATGGGGAACAGAATTATTCTACAGTAATGATCCTACTGAGGCTTGGGACGGAGTGATACAGAAAACAGGAAAAATGGCGACACCAGGAACTTATCTTTACGTACTCATCCTTAATGACGGAAATGGCGAAGAGGTTGTTACTCGCGGTCATGTTTCTTTAATACAATAGATTAACTTTGTTCCGTGAATCGGATTCTTATAATTCAAACCGCCTTTCTTGGGGATGTAATTCTCGCTACCCCAGTCATCTCAGAACTGAAGAGAATCTTTCCTGATGCAATAGTTGACATTCTTGTAAAAAGTGGTAATGAAAGTCTTTTAGAGAATAATCCCAATTTGAATAGAATTCATGTTTTCAGTAAGAAAAGTGGGAAATTAAAAGGTATTTTTTCACTCATTAAAGCATTCAGAAAAAATAAATACGATCTAATTATTAATCTCCACCGTTTTGGTTCGAGTGGAATCATTGCCGGTCTATCGGGAGGTAAAAAAGTTATTGGATATAAGAAAAACCCCTTTAGTTTTCTTTATTCAGAAAAGTTTGAACATAGAATTGGTGATGGCACGCATGAAGTAGAGCGCAATCTTTCTCTGATTGAACATTTAGGGGGAAGGAACTATTCGCGGCCAGAACTATTTCCTTCAGAAGCAGATCTTGAAGTGGTGAAACCATTTTCCAACGGTGCATACGTAACAATGGCACCCGCATCTGTTTGGTTCACAAAACAACTACCGAAAGAAAAATGGATTGAACTGATAGATCAACAATCTACAGATCATCTGGTATATTTATTAGGTGCACCTAGCGATAACGAATTGTGTAATGATCTAGTATCAAACGATAAAGTAATTAACCTTGCAGGAAAACTTTCGTTATTACAATCCGCCGCGTTGATGAAGAATGCAAAAATGAATTTTGTTAATGATTCAGGTCCTTTACATCTTGCAAGTTCTATGAATGCTCCAACTACGGCATTCTTCTGCTCAACTGATCCTAGCTTCGGTTTTGGACCGCTAGCAGAAAACAGAACGGTAAAGGAAGTTAAGAATCTCGATTGTCGTCCTTGCGGACTGCACGGGCATAAAAATTGTCCTGAAGGACATTTCAAATGTGGTCACGGCATCCCTCTTTAAGAAAAAAGTTCTAGCTCCATAATGTAATCCTCCATGAGGTAATCTTTACCAATATCGATATTCTCTTCTCCAGTTATCTGAAAACCGAGATATTTATAGAATTCTACAGATTTGTTGTATCTGTTCACATTTAGATGAAGCTTTCGACAATCTAAATCAAAGGCTGTATCCACAACCTGATTGAACAGCACACGACCTAGACCTTTACCTTGATGATCCGGCAGAACGTAAAATTTGTGAATTCTTAGACTACCCGAGATTGGAAAATTCGGTTCAACACCAATAAAGCCTCTTGGGCTGCCAAATTCCTCTACTGCAAAATAAATTGTCCCAGTCAACATCTGTTCCTGAAGGGTGTTGATATCATACATCCATTCAAGCATATACTTTATTTGCCCCTCCTCGAGAATATCCTTGAAAGTATGTGGCCAAATATTCCACGCCAGATCATGAACTATATTTGCCTCAACAGCTCTAAGTTGTCTAATCTTGATTGACATTAAAGTTTTATAAATTTTTGTTGTTCAACCTTGTTGTTTCGAATAAACCGAATGAAATATGTTCCTGAAACAAGAGAAGAAACATTGAACTTAGTTAAGTTCTTTTCTTTTAAAAGAACTATTCCATTCATATCAACGATTTTAATCTCCACTACATTATGCAGATCACCCTTAAGATAGATCATATCTGAGGTAGGATTTGGGAATACTTCCCAATCGTATTCTTTTTCTAACTCATTAACACCTATCGTGTTCAGAGCCATTAATACTGCTTGATATGCATTCACCTTTCCATAGCCCCATTTTGCGTCTCCCTGAGGTCCAATAACACCTGTGTATTGATCTGTGCGAGCAGTTGCTTTCAATATGCTCTTTACTTGGTATGGTGCTAAAAACTGATTTGCATCCAGAATCAAAGCAGAAATCCCAGCGACAACTGGAGAAGACATAGAAGTTCCATTAAATCTGGAAAATGGGTATGTTCTGCCGTTAAAATCAACCGTGGCTAATGTTGAATAAGCAGCATCTGTGTAAGAACTTATTGATGATGCTACCTGTACTCCTGGAGCAGCGATATCAGGTTTTAATGAATCCGTGATCAATGGCCCGATACTCGAAAAATTTGCCCCTGCTCCGCCAACTAAAGTACCTCCTCCGGTGTAATATTGAGGGGCGTATGCTGCCACACTAATTGCTGCATTTGAACATGCAGGAGTCCCAATTCCATATAGATTATCTCCTGCAGTATACATGGAACCTAATGAAAGAAAGGGCATACCCCAATTTCCTACATCCGAAGTCAATTCCGTTACATTCCAATAATGAACAGTACCTGTTCCTTCCGATTTCAAGACTATCTTATACCCCGATGGTGGGTATTTCACTCTCAATCTTGTTTGTGGGCGTCCATTTGTAGGATAAGCTGCATCTGCCGATAAATTGAAAAAAATAGAGTCCGTTCCGATTAAAAGGAAAGTATCAATGTAATTGGTTGTCATGGATGTTGAATACCAATCAGACTCTCCAACTACTTGATTCATATTGTTTAAAACTCTAATTCCAGATGAAAAAGATTCACCTGGTTCTCCTGTCATATGTATACTTTGACCCCAGAGAGTATTCAGAGATGCAGAGGAATAAAAGTCAATTCGTGAAAGAAGTGTATCATTCGCAAAATCCTGTTTAATGTGAAACGATGTTGATCCATTGTTTCCAGCGGAAGTACAAAAAACAACTCCAAGATCTGAGTAACTATCAAGTGCCTGACTTAAAAGAGATGTTCCATCTATTGATTGCATATTGTACAATCCCCAACTCATGTTAACTACCAGTCGCTTCCCTAAATCCTGCGCTTTCTGATACATCCAATCCCATGAATCTATTACCGCAACTTCATTTACAAGGAAAGTAGCAAAAAGAAAACTAGATTCGAACGTAATACCTCGATATTCCGTACCTGCTCCGCTTCCTCCTGCAATCCCAGCTACATGCGTTCCATGTGTAGAATAGCTATAGATATTTGACGTATCCGAACCAGCTGTCAATAATTCAGGCACGCTTGAATATTCAGTACCATACCCATAAGAGAGGGGTGCTGGCCCGCTCGTTTTGAATTGATCCCATGCTGCTAATATTCTCGAATTGGAAAGTGTCGTGTCATAAAACATTGGAGACGTATAATCAAATCCCCAATCCTGTACTCCGATAATTACCTCATCTCCACTAAAGCCGTTCGGCATGCCATATCCCATCCAAACACTATCTGCTCGAACATCCCATGGAACTCTGTCCAATGTTGGTTTAATCATCCCAGCAAGTTCTATGTATAAAAAATTGGGGTCATTGTAGATTGATTCGATAGATTCCAGCGGATACTTCACAGTGATAATATCCCCTATTTCAGCTCCCAACATAACTCCATTTGATATCAACACTGATCGACTAAATATTGCACTCTTTTTTGCAATAAAGGCAACATACTCTGATGCCCCGAACGTATTGATAGGAAATCGTTTTCTGATATTTTCGGTAATAAATTCGGCTCTTAGACTTGTCAACTTTTTAATCTCATATATATCTGCACTTGTGTTCGCAGACATTTTTACCTGAGCAGAAACACCGACTCCAAATAAGAGGTAAATAGCCAAGATCAAATGTTTATACATTCCTTTTTCTTTTAAGCTAAAATAGATGAATAAATAGCCGATTGCGAGAGCATAGCAAAAAAAATATGAACAATGGGATATTCAGAGAGAGGGCCGATCATCCGATCGGCCCTCAGTTCAATTATCCTCTTCCTACTTTTATTCCTCCTCCCGATCTCGGAGTCGAAGGTCTTGGGGTAGTGGGTCTTGGCTTTGGAGTTGTCCTTGGTACTGTTGGTCTTGGTTTAGAAGTCTTCGGAATAGAAATCCTCGGAGTTCTTGTTGGAGTAGATCTCTCCTCCCTCCACACGGGTTCTGACCTTGTTGGCTTTTCCTCAAACTCTTTGGTATCTCTTCCTTGAACATCCTCCTTTTTCGTTGTTCCTGGGTCACGAATCTGCTCGTCTTCTCTCTCCTGAATAATTCTCTCAATAGGCTGAGCTCCAAACGTCGGTTTCACTTCTTTACCTTTTCCAGTCTGTGGCTTCGGATTTACATTCGGTACCTCTCCGTCTAGATGTCTCATAACTACACCAACTGATGGGTCCTGAACCACTTGAGGTAAAGTTGGTTCTACTCCAAGGAATCCATTATCATAAACACATCCGTCTAAATCTCTTTCTGGAACTCCTGCCTGTATACATCTTCTACGGGCTGTATTTCTTCTATCCGGAGTGAGATCATGCAGAGTTCTGTGAAATCTCGGGAATGATCTGTCCGTAAATGTTAAGGTTGATTCTCCTGGAGCATAATCAAATAACGATTCAGCTTGTGTTATTCTATGCACATCTGCAAACTCTTTGGATAACCATTGTTGTCTGGCACGATCTACATCAACCCCACCTACTCCGACCAATATATTTCTTGGCACCATCAGTCTCTCTCTGCTATTGAAATCATCGCTTGCGACTCCGTTTGCATTACCCATTAAGCCTTCGTAGCCTCCCTGTGAACATGGAAATACATTCATATCAATATTCAAAAATGGCATTGTTCCTGAGGTCCTCAAACCAGCTCTCAATGACTCTCCTGTTGGCCAATCAACAACATAGATATTTTTGACTCTTCTTACTGTTCCGCCGTTGGCTAAGAAATAAGGATCTTCATCAATCTGCACACCTCGTCCATTTACACGAACTGGAGTACTCAAATCTGTATCAGGATAATCACTCGCATAGATACATACTCTATCTCCTCCAACATTCATTGCAACTGCAGTATTCCAAGAGAACTCATCTCCCATAGGTTTTTGACGTGTTTGTACTACTACATTTCCCGAGTTTGACTGAGCATACGTAAATTCACCAACAGTCTGAAATGAATAACGAGCTCCATCAAATGATACTAGGTGAGGATCTCCATAACTTCTTCCTTGTGAAGGCTGACAGTCTTTTATTGCGACAAACTGATCTAATTGAGTCCAAGGACCTGAATTTCCATTTTCAACATTAGTTCTGGTATGTGAAGCAATCTTCAATTGAACATCATTCGGAACCTGCCTGTACATTTGATGAGGAGTGAAATCCTCTGGAAATGTTCTATCCGGAACTCGTTCATCAAATGCCATAGCAACCATGGTATTTGACATCCACGCTCCTCGAATCGGATCCCAATTCTTGAGCTCCTGATCAATTATTTTAAAATTTTGCTCAAATCCAGATCTATCTTGACCAAGGGCTCCTGAGCTAATAACTGTGATAAATAATGTGAATAGTAAGTAAGGATGTTTCATAATTATTGTTTTGCATTACATGAAACAATTATCATGCCGATTTTAACAAATTCTTAACAAATGTAGAGAGAATCTAAGTTTGATTCTGTTTAGAGAACCTAAATTGAAACTTTCAAAGTATAAAAAAAGGCTCAATAATGAGCCTTTTAATATCTAATCAGAAATGGTTTATCCTCCAAAGTCGTCAAATCGAACATTTTCCGGTGGTACTCCCCAATCATCGCACATATTCAGTACCGCCTGGTTCATCAATGGTGGTCCACAGAAATAGAATTCAATATCTTCAGGTGCATCATGATTAACAAGATACTGATCAATAACAGCTTGGTGAACAAAACCAAGGAATCCGTCACCTTCAGGATCATCCATATTTTTCTTCTCAACCCAGTTATCCTCAGGTAGAGGTTCAGAAAGGACCATGTAAAACTTAAAGTTAGGAAAGTTTTTTTCCAGATCACGGAAATAGTGAATATAGAAAAGCTCTTCTCTTGAACGACCACCATACCAATATGTTACTTTACGTCCTGTCTTCATCGTTTTGAACAACTCATACAGGTGCGATCTCATTGGCGCCATTCCAGCACCTCCACCAACGTAGAGCATTTCAGCATCAGACTCGTTAATAAAGAATTCTCCGTAAGGTCCAGATACAATTGCCTTGTCACCTGGCTTTAAGTTAAAAATATAAGAAGATGCAACACCTGGATTCACATTCATCCACGTATTACGATCTCTATCCCATGGCGGAGTTGCAACACGTACATTCAACATGATCTCTCTTCCTTCAGCAGGGTAAGAGGCCATTGAGTATGCACGAACCACTTCCTCGTCATTTTTCATAACAAGATCCCAAAGACCAAATTTCTCCCAAGCAGAGTGGAACTTTTCAGGTGCTCCCGGGTGATCCTTAGGGTGTGCTTCAATATCCATGTCCTTGTAATTAACTGTACATGGTGGAATCTTTATCTGGATATATCCTCCAGCCTTATAATCCATATCTTCAGGAATCTCAACAATGAATTCTTTAATAAACGTTGCTACGTTGTAGTTTGATTTCACTACCGCTTCCCACTCTTTTATTCCAAGTACTTCCTCCTCAACTTCAATCTTCATATCTTCCTTCACCTTTACTTGGCAACCAAGTCTTTTGTGAGCTGCAATCTCTTTCCGCGAGAAATGAGGTTCTTCTGTTGGAAGAATATTTCCTCCACCCTCAATTACGTGACAAGTACACTGCACACATGTACCACCTCCACCACAAGCAGAAGGGAGAAAAATTCCATTACTACCTAGAGTTGATAGCAATGTTCCTCCACCATCTACTTCAAGAACCCTCTCTCCATTGTTGATGTCAATCTTAATCTTTCCGGATGGAGATAGTTTCGCTTTCACGAACAATAACATTCCTACGAGGGTCAAAACAACTACTAGAAACGCTGCTATAGTTATACCTACTGTAAAGCCCATATTAACCTCTTTTTATCGTGTTTTCTTTATCTATTGTGATGATGATTGAGGTCTTCTCTCCGTCATCTTTTTTGTCTTTTCCGTATTTGATACCCATGAAACTCATAAAAGCTATACCCATCAAACCTGTTAGTATGAAGGTAATCCCCAATCCTCTAAGTGGAGCGGGAACTTGCGAGTAACGAATTTTTTCGCGAATTGCTGCGATCGCAACAATTGCAATGAACCATCCGATTCCGGAGCCAAAAGCAAAAGCACTAGCATCAAGAATTGTAGAATATTGTCTTTCTTGCATAAATAAGGCACCTCCGAGAATTGAGCAGTTCACTGCTATAAGCGGAAGAAATATACCCAGTGCACCATAGAGGGCAGGCGCAAATTTTTCAACCAGCATTTCAACGAGCTGAACAATTGATGCTACTACAGCAATAAACATTATGAACGACAAGAAGCTTAAATCGATCTCAGCCCATTCTGGATTAATCCAACTCAATGCCCCTTCTTTCAACAAATAATTCTCTAACAGATAGTTCACAGGAACTGTTACCACTAAAACAAAGATTACGGCTGCTCCTAAACCAACAGCTGTTTTCACAGTTTTTGACACAGCTAAATACGAACACATTCCCAAGAAATATGCAAAAATCATATTCTCTGAGAAGATTGCCTTTATTAAAATATCTAATGTACTTTCCATATATATAATTCAATTTATTCGACTCTAGTGCTCTTCTATTAATGCTTTATTTCTAGAACGTTGGATCCAGATTATAACACCCACTATTATCAAGGCCATTGGGGGAAGAATCATCATATTGTTGTTCACATAACCCATTGTATATAATCCCCACTCTTCTCCAGGGAGAGCCGATCCAAATATTTGAACTCCCCAAATAGTGCCAGATCCAAGGAGTTCTCTGAAAAATGCTACTACAATAAGAATCCAAGCATAACCGAACGAATTACCTAAAGCATCCATTGCCGAGGGCCATACTTTGTTACCCATCGCAAATGCTTCAAAACGACCCATGATAATACAGTTTGTAATAATCAATCCGACAAATACTGATAACTTTTCTGAGACATCTGGAAGAAACGCTGCTAGAAGTTCATTGACAATAATAACCAAAGAGGCAACGACTACTAGCTGCACAATAATTCGAATCCTTGAAGGAATAAGGTTTCGTAAAAGAGATATTGTAATGTTACCAAAAAGTAATACGAACAACACCGATGCAGACATCACAACTGCTTGTTCGACTTGAACTGTAATTGCTAGAGCTGAACAAATACCTAAAACCTGAATCGTAATCGGGTTATTATCAGTCAATGGGTCTGTAACTAACTTTTTGTTCTTCTTAGAGAACAAAGGCTCACTTGGAGCTTTTGTTTTTTCTGCTACTTCACTCATTATATCTTATTATTTAAATTCTGAAAATACTTTGTGTAGGGCTGAAGACAACGATTTACCATCTCCTCTACTCCTTTTGATGTGATCGTTCCACCAGTAATGCCATCTATTTTTTTGTCTTTTGTCCCCGACTTATCCTTTACAACCTCAAATTTTTCAAATTCACCATCCTCATTGGAAACTTTTTCACCCAACCAACCTTTTATAAAGAATGCCTGTTTGATCTCAGCTCCTAAACCTGGGGTTTCTCCTTTGTGGTCGAATGTAGCACCCTTAATAGTTCTCATATCCTCATCTAGGCAAACATTACCCCAAATAGGGCCCCAGAGGCCCTTGCCCACAACGGGAATTATATAGGCCTTTTTTCCCTCAATTTCGGCAATAAATAATGGGTAATTTTTATCCTCTTCCGAAAGTGTTTTGTCTCTATTCTCTTTTCTGATGTCAATATCAAATGCCTCTTTACCTTCTTTCTTTTTTCCATTTAAATCAATGACCAGAGCATTTTCAAGATTAACGTACTTCGCGAACTCCTCTTCCGCATTCTTACGATTGATCTTTTCAGACTCATCTTTTGGAAGTAGAGCCTTTACGATGTCCATTTTCTTTTTTACTTCATCGTTAGTGTCTTTAAATGGTTTTGTTGCCATTGCAATAAGAGCTAAAACCGCCCCGACTACAACTACCATGGCAATTGCGAATCCAAATGTATAACCGTTGCTTTCTTTATTGATTGCCATAATTATGCAGTTTTAAGTCTTTTGAGTCTTCGTTTAATGTTGGATTGAACTACGTAGTGGTCAATGATAGGTGCCATTACGTTCATGAATAAGATTGCTAAGAATACTCCTTCGGGATACGCTGGATTTAGAACACGAATTAAGATGGCAATCAACCCTCCCAAAAAGCCATAAATCCACTTTCCTGTTGCTGTTTGTGCTGCAGTAACCGGATCGGTTGCCATGAAAACCGCACCAAAGGCAAAGCCTCCTATTACAAGATGGAAATAGGCCGGTAATTCCAGATATTCATTACCACCTATACCATTAAGTAGTAGTCCCATAAAATAACCACCCAAGAAAAATGAAGATATGATACGAAAAGACCCTACTCCTGTCCAAATTAAAATAGCGGCTCCTATCAATACCGCAAATACCGAGGTTTCACCAATTGAGCCAGGTATAAAACCTAGAAATGAATCCATCAAGGAATAGTTATTGGTGTAAACATCTATATTTTCAAAAACTGGTTTGTCCGACATGAAAGAAGCCAAATCACCAAGTGCAGTTGATCCTGTGAAACCGTCAACTGAGGCCTCTTTACCTGACATCCAAACAGTATCTCCCGACATAGAGGTAGGATATGCAAAGAACAAGAAAGCACGAGCAGTTAATGCCACATTTAGAATGTTCATACCAGTCCCTCCAAAAATTTCCTTTCCAATAATCACGGCAAATGCAGTAGAAACTCCTACCATCCACAATGGCACATCTGCAGGCATGATTAATGGAATAAGCATCCCTGATACTAGGAATCCTTCGTGAAGGGCGTGACCTTTCATAATTCCAAAAATAAATTCAATTGTAAGACCAACACCGTATGAAACAACGATCATTGGGAGTACCACCCAAAGTCCTGCAACAATCTTATCCCATTGATCAGCCCAAAAGGGAAGACTTCTATCTCCTGCAGCAGCTACCATTTCCCAGTGACCTGTGTTGTAAATACCGAATAATAAACATGGTAGCAATGCAATGATCACTGTAATCATTGTACGCTTAAGATCTACTCCGTCACGTATATGTGAACCTTTCTTTGTTACAATAGATGGAGTAAATGCTAACGTGGCAAATGATTCAAAAACTGGATTCCATTTCTCAAGCTTTCCTCCTTTGGAAAACTTGGGCTCCATTTTGTGAACTATATTTTCTAAGAATTTCACTGTAATTGATTTTAGTTTTTACATGCACTCTTTTTGGATAAGGTCCAGTCCTTGACGGATCTTATCCTGAATGTCTATTTTAGATGTACAAACGTATTCACACAAGGCGAAATCTTCTGGGGCCACTTCGTAGATTCCCAAATTTTCCATTGCGTCAATATCATCAGTAATTGCTGCTTTTGCTAATTGCATGGGAAGGATATCGAATGGGAATACCTTTTCCATTTCACCAGTGACCACGAATGCTCTCTCTTCTCCGTTCGTGTTGGTATCCAATTTATATTTTTTACCTGGCATCAACCAAGTAGGGAAAAGTCTTGAATTTGAGAATTTGTCGAAACCAGGCCCTAACCACCCCTTAGTCAGAACAAATTTCAACTGATTTCCCTCGGGGATTACTGTAACCTGATTACTGTAGAATCCGATGTGCCCGTCCGCTTCAACTTTCTCTCCAGTTAAAACGTTACCACTAATTACACGAACATTCTCAGAAGTAATCTGCCCGTCAAGAATTGTGTTAAGATTCGCTCCGATTATAGTCTCGCAATAATGCGGATCTTTCACTTCGGAGCCCGTCAAAGCGATAGTCTTCTTTGCATCGTATTTACCAGAAATGAAGTAACGTCCGATCAATACAACATCTTGCGCATTGACAGTCCAAACAGACTCACCCTTGTTTATTGGATCGATATGATGGATTTGTGTACCAACATTTCCAGCTGGATGCTTCCCTATGATTTTATTTAACTGAACACCTTGCGCTCCGGTGAACGTTTCATCTGATTGTGATTTACCATTCAGAGTTAAATGTACTTCGCCTGAGGTTAATTTTTTCAGAGCCTCCAAGCCTGCTTGAAATTCTTCCGTTTTGCCGTTCAAAATATAATTGAAATCGGGAGCTAACGGAGAACTATCGAACGCCGAGACAAAAATAGCTTTCGGAGTCCTTTTTGGATCTGCAACAACATCAATAGGACGTTGCTTTATCATCATCCAAAGACCTGATGCGAGCATCCGCGATTTAACTTCATCAGAAGACAGATCTTTCGGATTTGCAGCATCAGTAATTTCATATTCAATTTCACTGTCTGCCGCAATCAATATCTCCATAATCTTCCTCTTCGCTCCACGCACGATATCCTGAATAACACCACTAACTGGAGAGGCGCATTTAATTGATTCGTTGTACTTGTCGTAAAAGATTATAGATCCCGCTTTTACCTTATCACCAACTTTCACTTTCATCTTTGGAGTAAGCAAATGAAAGTCGGTAGGTTTTATCGCTACTGTGTTGGGCATTTTGAATTCGGCTCGCACCTTATTCGCTTCACCTAGAAGACTGATGTCCAGTCCCTTTCTGAGCTTTATTGTTCTTGACATGTATTAAAGCATTTAAATAATACGCTGCAAAAATAAAAATTTCGTTTTCATATGTTTCCCATAGCATTTGAGAAGATATCAACTCTTCTTAATTTAGAATCATTCTAAATTGATAATACTACTTAAACCATTAATAAATTATTACGTCTTTTATGTGTCAATGTGTAGATTATTAAATGACAACTCTAACAACAGCTGGGATCAAGATAAGCGTAGTAACGAACTTTAGACAAGACTTGTCTGAAATTAATGAAATGCGTTTTTTCTTCAACTACCATATTTCCATGCTCAACGAAAATAACTTCCCGGTACAACTTATCTCGAGAGAATGGTATATATTCGATTCACTCGGTGAACCTAGAATTGTAACTGGACTTGGAGTAATTGGTGAGCAACCTATCCTAAAGCTAAATGAATCTTATGATTACGCAAGCGGTTGTGATTTAACCTCAGAGATAGGACTCATGAAAGGTATCTACACTTTTAAAAACTTAAGTACTAACGAAGAATTTGAGGTTTTTGTACCTACATTCCAGCTCGAATACTCAGGAAAGCTTAATTAACTCCTGTATATCAGAACGGCCAATCCCACTACTAACAGAATAATAAGTAACCCTGTAAACCAATCGAATTGAGTCAACTCTTTTTCTTCTCGATTCTCTCTTTCGAAAATCGATATTACATCTGTGAGTAATTTTGTCTCATTCGATTCTAATGAATCAAGCTTCTTTTCAAGGCGATTTAATTGTTTACAACCATCGAGAGATTCCAAACGGTCACATTTTAAAATTAAGGCCTCTATTGCCGATAAATTCTGCCCATTTAATAATGCATGATTTACCGATGAATCGCAATATAAAGTGGCCTCTGAAGAATTATTTGATTCCAAATATAACTGTGCGAGATTCAAATAGCTTTCGCATATTAGGCGATGATTATTTACCCTTTTTCTTATAAGTAAAGACTCTTTAAAAAGAAATTGAGCACTGTCCAAATTTGCGTCATAAAATTGGGCTATAGCGGCATTGTTCAATGCATGGGATAACTGATTGAACGATTTACTCTTTCTGGCATATTTGATCGATTTTTCAAGATATTCGTCACTTAAAACCGAATCTGTAGTGACCATATTATAAAGAAAACCGTACGCATTGGATACTGCCTCATACCGATAAAGCCGTAAAGCCTCATTTTTATAGTGTATTCCTAATTCTATAGCTCTCAGGGTATCATTTTTTGCAGCAATTACCTTAGCTAAATTCAACTCAGCAGCAAACCAAGCTGTTTGATCATTAGACTTCTTACCTGCTTCGAGGGCGAATAGGTAAGCTTTCCGTGCATCATCTAGATCACCCTGCATGAATAATGAATTACCGAATGATATGAGACATTCCGAGTACAACAAATAATTTTCAATTTTTAGAAAATATCGTGCTCCCTTTTGAAGATGACTTCGACCATTATCATGCTCACCGCTCCAAATCTCATAATCTCCTAGGATACGATAAGAGACAGCTTCCGCAAAGGAATGCTGAGATAACTTTGCATTATTTAATAATTCTAATCCTACAATTCTCAATGAATCAAGATCATTTGATAAATAATAGTTCCATAATTCAAGCGCTAAATTCGATTTTCTGTCAAGATCAGATTCTGAATAAAATGTCTTGTAATTGACATTTTGTCCTAGCAAATAAAAATTTAGAAACAGCGACAAGAGTATTATGTGGAAACTATTGATTTGATGCGGATTTAAAGTTGGGTAAACGCTCTAATTGCAAGGATAGACAACTATGATTACATTTGCAAAAAAAGAATTAAATGGCAAATGCATTTTTCAATGTTCCTGTTGCTAAGAATGAACCTGTTCGTACTTATGCTCCTGGAACTTCAGAACACATCAACCTGATTAATAAGTACAAAGAGATGTACAACCAAGCACCTATTGACGTGCCTATGTACATTAACGGAGAACAAGTTAGAACTACTGATAAAAAGCCAATGACACCTCCGCATGACCATCAGAAGATATTGGGTCACTTTAACTACGGTACAGCGAGTCATGTTGAAGATGCAATTAATGCTGCCTTGGCAGCGAGAGAAGATTGGGCCAATCTTCCGTGGAATGAGCGCGCTGCTATTTTTTTGAGAGCAGCAGATCTTCTCGCTGGACCATTTAGAGACAAAATGAACGCAGCAACAATGCTTGCTCAATCCAAGAATGTGTTCCAAGCTGAGATTGACGCCGCATGTGAACTAATTGATTTCTTTAAGTTCAATGTGCAATACATGACGGAAGTATATAAAAACCAGCCTGAATCACTTCCGGGAATCTGGAACAGAATGGAATACAGACCGCTTGAAGGTTTTGTTTTTGCAATCACGCCATTCAACTTTACTTCAATCTGTGCAAACTTATGTGCTGCACCAGCAATGATGGGTAACGTTGTTGTATGGAAGCCGGCTGAATCTCAAATGTATTCAGCACAAGTGATCATGGAACTTTTCGAAGCGGCAGGTGTGCCGAAGGGAGTAATCAACATGATATCTGTTGACGGACCTATTGCTGGTGATATTGTATTTAAACACAAAGATTTTGCAGGGCTTCATTTTACTGGATCAACCAGTGTTTTCCGTCACCTATGGAAAGAGATCGGTGCAAACATAGAAAATTACAGAAGCTACCCTAGAATTGTTGGAGAAACAGGAGGAAAGGATTTTATCATGGTTCATGCTTCTTCAGATGCTTCGAAAGTAGCAACAGCCATGACCAGAGGTGCTTTTGAATTTCAGGGACAAAAATGTTCAGCTGCATCGCGAGCATACATACCATCAAACCTTTGGAGTGATGTAAAGAAAATCCTTATTGAGCAAGTAAGCTCACTTAAAATGGGGTCGCCTGAAGATACATCGAACTTCATCAATGCCGTGATCGATGAACGTGCCTTCGACAAGATAGCGGGATACATTGATTACATAAAGGAGCAAAATGACGCTGAAATCATAGTGGGAGGAAACTACGACAAATCGAAAGGTTACTTCATTGAGCCGACTGTGGTGGCTACATCAAATCCTAAGTTCCGCACGATGTGTGAAGAAATCTTTGGACCTGTTCTTACTGTTCATGTGTATGACGAGAACAAATTTGAAGAGACACTTGACCTGGTAGATCAAACCTCTGATTATGCTTTAACTGGATCTATCTTTTCAAATGACAGATACGCTACCAATCTAGCTGTAAAGAAGCTTGAGAATGCTGCAGGTAACTTTTACATTAATGACAAACCAACAGGAGCTGTGGTAGGACAGCAACCATTCGGAGGTGCGAGAGGCTCAGGCACAAATGATAAGGCTGGAGCTTCCATGAACTTACTCCGTTGGGTTTCTGCTAGAACGATCAAAGAAACATTCGTTCCTCCCTCCGATTATAAATATCCCTTCTTAGGGTAATAAATCTAATACTAGAAAATAAGAAGGGGGCGCTGCCCCCTTTTCTTATTTTATTCGGTTTCTACTTTAAACACTTAAAATAATCATACGGCTCCATACACTCATTACACTGATAATGCGCTTTACATGCCGTGCTACCGAATTGGCTAATCATCCGTGTATTCGATGAGCTGCATTTTGGGCAAGGAACATTGGTTGGTTCTGCAAATAGAACGCTTTTATCCACCTCATCCTGCGGTGGTGCAATCCCATATTCTAACAATTTCTGTCGTCCATTCTCTGTGATCCAATCAGTAGTCCATGCCGGAGAAAGAACTAAGTCGACCTTCACATTCTCAATTCCCTTATCCTTAAGTTTTTCAATTATATCGTCCTCGATTCGTTTCATTGCTGGACAACCGCTGTAAGTTGGTGTAATCGTGACTTTACACAATCCTCCTTCAATACTGACATTACGGACGATACCAAGATCGTTGACCGTTAACACGGGAATCTCAGGATCACTTACCTCTTCGAGATATTTCCAGATTTGATTCGTATCTACCATTCCATATTTGGATAGGCGCGCTGCATATACTGCATGACGGAAAGGAGATATCCTAAATGTTCAGAATGCTTTCCAACACGTCCACCATCAAATTGCCAGTTGTCATTTGGAATGGTTAATGTTGCTTCAGCAAGAACATTCATAACTAACTCATTCCATTTATCCTGGATATCAGAAACGTCTGGAATTACCCCTGAACCCTTCAATTCTGTGTCTACTTCATCCTCAAAAAACAGCTCCCCTGTATATCTCCATAGTTCATTCAACGAATCCTGAACGCGCTCATGCGACTCCTCCGTCCCATCGCCTAAACGTATAACCCACTCAGATGAATGCTTTAAATGATACTTCGTCTCTTTCAACGATTTCTCAGCAATAGCGGCTAAATGTTCGTCTGATGATGAAAGAAGTTTTTCAAATAACAATTTACGGTAGGCATCAAACAAAAACTGACGCATAATAGTCTTTCCAAAATCTCCATTTTCCTGCTCCACCAAAAGAAGATTTTTATATTCTCGATCTATCCTCAAAAAAGCTAGTTCGTCCGCAGATCTTTTTTTTCCTTCCAAATGAGCTGCATATTCGAGCAAAGTAGTCGCTTGACCAATTAAATCTAATGCGATATTTGTTGTTGCGATGTCCTCCTCCAGAATTGGACCATGTCCACACCACTCTGAAAGCCTTTGCCCAAGGATTAGGCTATCATCCCCGAGTCTTAAAACATATTCAAATAATGCCTTACTCATAAGTACACAAGTTACATGTGTTCAATACCATCTGGAACATCGTAAAAAGTCGGGTGCCTGTAAACCTTATCATTTGCTGGTTCAAAGAAGGCATCTGCGTCCGTTGGACTACTCGCGAAAACATTTGTTGATTGAACAACCCAAATACTTATTCCTTCAGATCTTCTAGTATAAACATCACGGGCGTTATCAATTGCCATTTCTTCATCTGCCGCTCTCAGACTACCAACATGTTTATGATTCAATCCTTGTTTACTTCTTATAAACACCTCCCACAATGGCCATTCTTTTTCTGTCATCTTTCTAATTTATGATGCTTTCTTTCTAATTCTACGTTTCTCTGCATAAGCATTTGCTGCTTCACGGACCCACTGTCCATTCTCTTTTGCCCTTCGCCGCGTATCAACCCTATCCTTATTGCAAGGTCCATTACCCTCAACAACCTGCCAGAATTCATCCCAATTAATCTCACCAGATTCGTAGTGACCTGTCTTTTCATTAAATTTTAGATCTGGATCCGGAATCGATAACCCAATAAGTTTCGCTTGCGGAACTGAAATATCTATAAATTGTTGCCTCAGTTCATCATTCGTATGGCGTTTTATCTTCCATTTCATAGACTGTGCAGTGTGCTTGGACTCCGCATCATTTGGACCAAACATCATCAACGCTGGCCACCAGAATCTGTTCAATGCGTCCTGTGCCATTTCTTTCTGCTGGGGAGTTCCGTTTGCAAGTTTCGACATGATTTCAAATCCTTGCCGTTGATGGAAAGATTCTTCTTTACAAACTCTAACCATTGCTCTTGCATAAGGACCATATGAACATCTGCACAATGGAACCTGATTCATTATTGCAGCACCATCCACTAACCAACCTATTGCTCCCATATCGGCCCAAGTTAATGTCGGATAATTAAAAATGGAGCTATACTTAGCTTTACCCGAGTGAAGATCATCGATTGTTTGCTCTCGATCCGCTCCTAAAGTTTCAGTCGCACTGTATAGGTAAAGACCATGTCCTGCTTCATCCTGAACCTTTGCTAGTAGAACTGCTTTTCTTCGAAGACTGGGTGCACGGGTAATCCAATTACCCTCGGGCAACATCCCAACCACCTCTGAGTGCGCATGCTGTGAAATCTGACGAATCAATGTTTTTCTGTATTCATCCGGCATCCAATCCTTTGGTTCAATCTTAATATCAGCGTCAATCTTAGCTTGGAAATCTCGCTCAAGCTCAGCTAAATCTATTTCTTTCATAACTAAAAATTATGCTCTAGCAAATTTACAAAATCTTCGTTGAAACTACTAGTGAAAAGGAGATTTCAGTTACTCAAAATTGAGTAGATTTGTTCCAAATTATCCTGAAATGAGAGCTAAATTCCATGCACTAAAGATCAAAGATGTAATTCGCGAGACGGATGAGGCGGTGTCCATTAGTTTTGAAATCCCCAAAGAATTGGAGAATGACTACCATTATAAATCAGGGCAATATCTAACATTGCGGGCTGATATCGAAGGAGAAGATATACGTAGATCATATTCTTTATGCTCAGCTCCATACGAAGGAGAATGGAGGGTTGCAGTAAAGCAAGTAAAAAATGGAAGGTTCTCCACTTACGCAAATAAGTCGATCAAGACTGGTATGGAAATTCAGGTAATGACACCTATGGGTAACTTTGTTGTCGATCACTTTGATTCACATAAGAAGTCATATGTGCTTTTCGCTGCCGGAAGTGGAATCACACCAATAATTTCGATTGCAAAATCGGTTCTAAAAAACGAACCGAATAGCGATGTTTCTCTTTTCTACGGTAACAAGGGAGTAAATAGTATAATTTTCAAAGAAGAACTTGAGGCTCTCAAGAACAAATATATGAGTCGTCTGAGAATCGTTCATCTGCTTTCAAGAGAAAGCTTGGGAAGTGCGATTCTAAAGGGTAGAATAGATAAGAATAAAACAACAGATCTATTTGACGCATTCCTCAAAAATATTGAAATCAGCGCAGTCTATATTTGTGGTCCAGAACCAATGATTCTTGGAGTCAAAGAAAGCATGTTAGAAAATGGCGTTGCATCAGATAAAATTCATTTTGAGTTGTTCACTAGCCCAACAGAGTCAAATCAAAAAGTTGAATTGTCTAAAAATACATCAAAGATTGATTCCAATGTGACCATTATTTTAGATGGTGATGAAATTGACCTTTCCTTAACCTCTATCGGTGAAAATGTTTTGGACGCAGCTCAAAAAGCAGGGGCAGACCTTCCATTCGCCTGTAAAGGTGGTGTTTGCTGCACTTGTAAAGCAAAAATTATTGAGGGATCGGCGTCTATGGATGTGAACTATGGTTTGGAGCCCGATGAAGTAGAAGCCGGATATATCCTTACCTGCCAAGCACACCCCACAAGCAATAAATTAGTAATTTCATTTGACGATTGATGAGTCTATTTAAGAAGATATTTGGTAGTAAAGAAGAAGCATCCTCTAAAATTAGTAAGGGCTTCTATTCATTGAAAATTTCAAAGAAAGAGTTTCTCACTCCTAACATGGTTCAATTCTCTTTTGATACAAGTGGAATTGAATCCGGATTTGATTACATACCGGGGCAATATGTCAACCTAAACGTGAATATTAATGGAAAAAAGGAACGTCGCTCTTACTCAATTTGCAGTGGGAAAGATGATCCTCTAGCTATTGCTGTGAAACGTGTTGAGAATGGAATTGTCTCCAATTATCTTATTGACAACCTAGATGTTGAGCAGGAAATTGAAATAAGCAGCCCCGATGGTAACTTCCAGTATGAGGGTAACGACAAGAATGTGATGGCAATAGCTGCAGGGAGCGGCATAACGCCAATTGTGTCGATTGTGAAGGAAGTGGAAGCCCAGAAAGGTTTCTGTCAATTGTTCTTCGCGAACAAGATAGAGGAAGAAATTGCTTTTAAAGAGACCATCGATAAATTGAATAAAACGAATACCACCTATTACTTATCACGTGAAGAAAAAGAGGGTTTTTCACATGGAAGAATAGATAAAGAATCTTTTACCGCAGAAATAAAAAAGGACTTAAGCCTGTTAAAATATGATGCTTATTACCTCTGCGGTCCAGCAGAGATGATACGAGATTTAGAAGACGTTTTATACATGTTTGGAGTCAGTAAGGATAAGATCCATCATGAATTGTTTACGCCCCCATCAGAAAAATCAGAGGATAAAGAAATCATATTTAATTCAACGAGTAATGTCAAAGTAGTACTTGACGATGAAATGGTTGAATTTGATCTTGCTCCTAATGGCTTATCTATTCTTGATAAAGTAAATGATGAGGGTTTAGATGCGCCTTATTCTTGCCGTGGCGGTGTATGCTCAACTTGTCGAGCAAAGGTATTAAAAGGAACAGCCATGATGAAGGTCAATTACTCACTTACGGATAAAGAGGTTGAAGATGGTTATGTTTTAACATGCCAGGCATATCCTACAAGCGATGAATTAATTGTAAGCTATGATGAGTAAAGAAAAAGTAATTGTAGTTCTTGGAGCGAGTCGTGGGATTGGAGCATCGATAGTTAAAATATTTGCTCAAAATAATGACTTTCAAATTATCGCTTTGTCAAGGAATCTATCAAGAATGCAAGAACAATTCGAAGCTTTCGATAATGTTTATAGTTATGCTTTCGATCTGAGTAGCGTAAATGTGCGCGAGAAAGCGGAAGAAATCTTTACAAAATTCAAGAAAATAGATATTCTTATAAACAATGCTGGCGCACTTGTCAATAAACCCTTTGCAGAATTATCCCATGACGATATATCCCTCAGTTTTCAGGTTAATATTATTGGTGTTATGGGGGTTACACAAGCTGCGGTAAGGTTTATGTCTCAGGCACATATTGTTAATATCAGCTCAATAGGAGGTTTTCAGGGGAGTGTTAAATTCCCTGGATTATCTGCTTATTCCACATCGAAAGCGGCGCTTTGTGGATTCACAGAACTTTTCGCGGAGGAGTACAAAGACACTGCAATAACTATGAACTGTCTTTGTCTGGGGGCTGTACAGACTGAAATGCTGGA
Source organism: Crocinitomicaceae bacterium (assembly GCA_023254905.1). Lineage (GTDB taxonomy): Bacteria > Bacteroidota > Bacteroidia > Flavobacteriales_D > Crocinitomicaceae > UBA4466. Next base: position 49,527 of record JALRKF010000167.1, read on the forward strand.
AGAGGCATTCCCTGGTTATGTGGCTCCTTTGTCTGCAGATGAAATGGCTAGTTACATTACAGAGTTTGCTCTAAACGGAAATAAATGGATGAACGGTAAAATCATCCCTGTATCACTTACCACCCCTTAATCTGTTACTTTCGAGTAAACTGTGCATTTCAGATAAAGAGATAAAGACGTTGACTAGAAAGAAAAACATATCGAACCTCTCTGAAACAGAGTTGATTGCTTTAGCTAAAAAAGATCAAAAATACTTCGGACCTCTCTATGAAAGATATTTTGAGGAAATCTTTCGTTTTATATTCAAGCGTCTCGGAGGTGATGAGGAAATTGCTGGTGACATAACACAGCAAACGTTCATTAAAGCCATGGCAAACATGGGTCGCTATGAGGATAGAGGTTTTAAATTTAGTAGCTGGCTCTACAGAATAGCACAAAATGAGGTCTCCATGTACTTCAGACAGCTAAAAAAGAGTTACAGTGTTGCTGTGGATGAGAATAGAATTGCAGATCTTGCGCAAGAAGCTGAATTAGAGATGAACTATATGTCGATGGATCAGCAAGAAAAGCTGGTCGAAATTTTGAATTCGTTGAATGAGAGCGAGTTGGAACTTATAGAATTACGCTTCTTTCAAGCAATGCGTTTTCAAGATATTGCGAATATTTACAATATTACAGAAGCAAATACGAAGATGAGGATCTATCGTTTACTAGATAAGATCTCCAAATTGTGGAATGAAAGAAAATGAGAAAGTTCGAATTAAATAAAGATAAAAAGAACCTGACTCCCACGAAGGAACAGATCAAGAGACAGAAAAGGGACTTTTCTCGTTTGCATCATGATTATGAAAAGCTAACGAAGAGAGGTAAAAAACCTCTTTACAGAGATCCAAAGCTTTTTATGCTATTATTTATAATTGGAATCATCCTCTTTTTACTTTTCCTAGAGGAGTAGCCAAATTGTTCAACATTTCATTTTTTCGTAACTTCATTCGATAATCTGACGATGAAGAAGATAACTTGCTTACTCCTTTTAATTAGCCTATCCAACATATCTTTTGGTCAGGACATACATTGGTCACAATTTAACGATAACCCTATATTTCAAAACCCTGGAAACACAGGGCAATTCAATGGAGATATCAGATTTATTGGGAACTACAGAGATCAATGGCGCTCCGTCACAGTGCCGTTTAGTACAATTTCTATTTCTGTAGATTCAAAACTATATAACCATAAAAATCTTGGTTTTGGAGGATTGCTTTTTCATGATGTTGTAGGAGATGGCCAATTCAGAACCGTAGAGTTTCAAGGGAATGCTTCCTACCTCATCAAATTAACTTCTGATTCAATACATACGATCAGACCGGGGATTAATATTGGAATGAATCATCGTCAATTGAATTCTAGTCAGTTCTATTTTGACAATCAGTATAATGGAATCATATTTGACCCCACACTTCCAACAAATGAATTACTTCAAACTGAACGTAATTCTAATTTTAGCATTGGAACGGGAGTCATTTATCAATACTACATGAATGATCGCATCAACTTTACAGGTGGGATCGGACTCTACAACATAAACAAACCAAATCAAGGGTTTTATGGAGATGAGATAAGAAGGGATAGGAGATTTAATTTCTTTGGAAAGGGAATCTATAAGCTGAATTATGACTGGGATCTTGTTCCTGGAGTTCAGTTCAATATTCAAGGGAAGTATCGCGAACTAATGATTGGGTCTTCAGCCAAATACACCCTTATCAATAAACTTGGTGAATATAGAGCACTATATGGAGGTATTTGGTATCGAAACAGAGATGCTATATATCTTTCTGCAGGATTAGATTATCAAAGCTGGTTCTTTGGTATTAGTTATGATGTTAACATTTCTAAACTTGTGCCAGCAAGTAACTTACGTGGTGGATTTGAATTAGCTGTCCGCTACATAATGAATCGATTCAAACCAAGAAAAATCCAACATCGGATATGTCCAGATTACATTTAATCATAATTATATTATTTCTTGGAACAAGTGTTCAAGCGCAATCAAAACTTGGCAAGTACCTAGATTTTGCAAAGAAGCAATATGATAAGGGTGATTACTATTACGCACTTGAATACTATAGAAAGGCTATGGATCTTGATAGCCAATCCGTTGATATCGTCTGGCAATATGCTGAGACTTTGAGAGCTTATAAAGATTATAGAAAGGCTGAGTATTACTACAAAAAAGTATACAGCAAAGAAGAAGCACGAATTTATCCGTCTAGTTTACTGTATGTTGGTTTAATGGAAAAGATGAACGGCAAATACGATAAGGCTCTGGAAACTTTCAAAAAAGCCAAGAAAAAGTATTACAAGGATAAAAAAGGATATCTATACAGAAAAGCAAAGCAGGAAATCGGCAGTACAGTTTGGGCAAAAGGTGCAATTCTTGATACGAACGATCTCATAGTCTTATCGTTACCAGATGCTGTTAACACAAAAAATGCGGAATTTGGTCATTTGATAATTGATGGACAATTGATATTCTCCAGTCTACGAGCTGATTCTATTTCAGCACTTGAGGAGGTTTATGGTATGGAATATTCCACATCCTTGTATAGGAGCGAATATAGCGAAGGCGCGTATAAACCTTCTGAAAGAATTGAAGCACTCTTCAAAGCCGGATTGAACAATGGAAATGGGACCTTATCAATCGATAGTTCTCGCTATTATTTCAGCAGATGCGCTGATGATGGATATAATTACCGATGTAAAATCATGGTTGCCTACTATGAAAATGGAGATTGGTCAAGAGTAGACTCACTAGGGGAAGTTATAAATCAACTCGGAGCAAATACAACGATGCCATCCATAGCAAAAATAGAGGGAGAAGAATTCTTAATATTTGCTTCTGATAAAGAGGGTGGTGTTGGTGGTCTGGATCTTTTCTACAGTCAAATTATCAATGGTAATCAATTTAAGAAAGTCCAGGCCATCCGTAATCTAAACTCCATTGACAATGAAGTTACACCGTGGTGGGATTCGAAGAACAATCGACTTTACTACTCTTCACAATGGGAAAACGGATTCGGAGGATATGATGTATTCTATTCTAATTATACCGAACGTGGATTTTCGGAACCTCAGAACGCTGGTCTTCCAGTAAACAGTCCAGCAAATGATCTTTACTACTTCCAACATCAGGATACTGCGTATGTTTCTACGAACAGAGTTGGGGTGCGTTATAGCAAAAACCCGACCTGCTGCAGTGACATTCTTGCATTGATTCCCCCTGCGAAAGAATTCCCTCCTACGAAAGAGGAAACATTGGCTGATTTAAATAAACGGCTTCCAGTAACATTGTATTTCCATAATGATCGTCCCAATCCTGATTCATGGGACACAACAACCACAATCAATTATATCGATGCATACGATCGCTATACATCAATGCTCGATAAATACAAAAAAGAATATTCAAAGGGTCTCAGCAGTAATAGAGGTGAAGAAGCAAAGGAAGAAATTGAATCATTTTTTATTGAGTACGTGGACAAGGGGGTAGATGATTTACAGCTATTCAGAGATCTTTTACTAGAAGAATTGCAAAACGGAGCTAAGCTTAACATCACAATCCAGGGATTCGCTAGCCCACTTGCAAAGACAGATTACAACGTAAATCTTACCAAAAGAAGGATTTCTTCACTTCTGAATTACTTGCGAGCCTATGAAAATGGGGTGTTTTTACCCTATTTGGATGGAACTGCTGCAAACGGAGGACAAGTAGTCTTTTCTCAGATTCCTTTTGGAGAGTACACCGCAAATCAATTGACGAGTGATAATCCAAATGATGTACAAAACTCGGTATATTCTAGAGCAGCGGCAATTGAGCGGAAAATTGAAATTCAAAGCGTAAGCTACCTAGACGATAATAGAAAGCTCCCTGTAGAAGTGACTAAAAGTATTATCGATCTTGGTTTCCTTGAACCAGGAGAAGGAGCAAATGCTAAATTTGAAATTCGAAATGTCTCTGACTCCCTTGTGTCATTGAGCCTTCCATATGAAGTTTGTCCTTGCCTTGAAGTGAAAATGAATGAGACAACCATTGAACCTGGACAAAAACTGTCTATTCAAACTACATTTGATTCTATAGATTTGATGGGACATATTGTTCGCTCTTTCAAACTCAGAATAAAAGGTTTTGAGCAATTCCTTGAGTTTTACATTTCAGCAGAAATAAAAAATGAATAGAAATCTTGGTCGAAACAACGCTCAACGTCAATAAAAATAGTGGTTTAGGGGTAAAAATTTAGGCTATAACTTGGTTTATTAAAATAAAAGCATAAATTTGTTGGCGTAAATAAACCTTTAAATTAAAGAAAAATGAAAAAGATCTTTTCAATGATGATGATCGCAGCTGCAGTTTCTTTAGCTGCTTGTGGTTCATCAGACGAGGCTGCTACTGAAGAAGCTACTGAAGAAGCTGCTACTGAAGAAGTAATGGAAGAAGAAGTAGTTGAAGAAGAAGCTGCTGAAGCTGACTCTGTTGCTGCGGATGCTGGAGCTGAAGCGGAA
>JALRKF010000108.1 GCA_023254905.1 Crocinitomicaceae bacterium
TCCTCAAGATATTTTTTAAGTAGGACATCTCGGTCCGTTGGGTTTTCTCTTAGTGGGTCTTTTTCCCAAGGAATATCGGGCATACAGACAATGTGCAGGTCGAAAAGGTCTTGCTTTATCAACTCTTGAATTTTCTCAGCCGTTTTTCCAAAACGTACATCCGACCATACTTTCATCACGATGAAATCTGTATCCACGATAGTATCATGGTCGCCGTTTTTTATTCGATCAAAATGACCTTCAGCTATTTTTTCCAGGTCATCAAATCCGTAAGTTCCATTTGTTATTGCAAGATATTCACGCGCATATTCAGGAGACGATCTCCAACCAAGAGTTTCCGCAAGTGCCTTCGTGAGGGTTGTTTTGCCTGATGATTCCGGCCCTGTGATTGCTATTTTCATTGTTGGGCAGTTTTCATGGTTTTATTCCAACTCACATACCCTGTAATTGCAAGTAGCGTAAAAATGACAAATAGCACTGCCGTCAAGTGTAGGTCTCTCGAAAAATAGAGGTATACTGAAACTGCATCGATGATGATCCAGTAGACCCAGTTTTCCAGGACCTTTTTTGTAACCATAAACGTTGCTACAAGACTAAAAACTGTTGTAGATGCATCAACATATGGATTGGCCTGATCTGTGTAGACCGAAAACAAATATCCCAAAAGAAGTGCTGTCAAAGTACTTAAGGATAAGTTGATCACATGGTATTTAACCGGCCACTTGATTATCTCTCCTGAATCCGATTTGTTCCAAAGCAAAAAACCAACAACTGCCATCACTACGTAGAAAAGCTGCAACACTGATTCCAAATAAAGATTTGCGGAGAAACAAATATATACGAATAAGGCTGATGAAATAAAAGCGAATAGCCAGCAATAGATCAATTTTCTTGCTGCCAGTATCACATAAATGATACTGGAACATACCGCTATCCACTCGATTGCACTGGTAGATAATATTCCTTCAATAAGATTGTCGAACACTACTTAGCAGGAACAATTACTTGAATTTTTACCTTGCTTGTGTCTCTACCCTTTTTCACTGCTACACCATAATCAAGTGAAAAGATAGTAGTGTAAAAACTGATATAATCGTCAGAGGTCTTTATGCCGAATTTAACGGTTTTTTCAACGTCCTTAATTTTCAATGTTCCTCTCGCATAATGCTTATCCCCTTTTTGAATAACCTCGTCACATGTGAAGGACATTTCAGGATATTTCTTTGCATCAAAAAAATCTGCCGACTGTAAATGTTTGTCACGCATTTTATTCCCCGTGGAAAGGGTTGTAACGTCCGCTGTTCCCGTAATAGAAGCTGTTGATAACGTGTCCTTCAACTCTAATTTAAGTTGTGCTTTTACACCACTAACTGAGCCTTTAACGCCCTCATCAACGTATTCAAATTTAACCTTTGCGTTTTCTACGTTAAGGTCATATGTCTGGGCAAAAGAAATGCCTGCAACAAGCGTTAAAACTGTAAAGAGTAATCCTTTCATGTTCGTTTTTATTGATCTGTTGTACAAAATCAATACCAAAATAGGCATTTCATCACCTGCATCAAAACCGAACTGTTACATTCCAAAACTCTCTCCGTAATAATAGCATACAACAAACCTTATTTCTATGCGATCAATTGCTCTTATAATGTTCCTAATGCTTGCCACAGGTGCGCAGGCAAACACAACAAGCCTTGACCAAACTGATCTTGCTCAGACAATCGTCTGCGGCGATTACGGAGACGATTCAAGACGTACAAAAAGGATCCATAAACGCCGTAAGAGAAAATGTAAGCGTTTTGCGAAGCGCAAATTTGCCGGCTAGACACTTAGGTCATAGAATTCCATTATTTTTAGCCTTGAACTCTGAGTATGGCTAAAAAAGTAAAATCGGCATATTTCTGTCAAAACTGTGGTTATGAAACCCCTAAATGGTTGGGGAAATGCCCCTCTTGCAACGAATGGAACACATTTGTTGAGGAGGTTATTCAAAAAGATATTCCGCAGGTGGTTGCATTTTCGAAGTCTAAAGGGGGAAGTACTCCTCAAGAGATCAACAGCATCAAGAAAGAGGCGCATGTAAGAGTGCCTTTAGCGGACAACGAACTAAATCGCGTGCTTGGTGGTGGACTGATCCCCGGATCACTTATTCTCTTCGGAGGTGAGCCAGGTATTGGTAAATCCACTCTGTTACTTCAAATTGCAATCACCAACAGCCATTTTAAAGTACTTTACGTTTCAGGTGAGGAAAGCGAGCAACAAATTAAGATGCGTGCTGAACGCATTGGTGTGAAGAACGAAGGGTGTTTTATTCTCACAGAAACGAACGTCCAGAACATTTTTACACAAGCCGAATCGATTCAACCTGATCTTCTGATCATTGATTCCATTCAAACACTATTTTCATCACAGATCGAAAGTTCACCGGGAAGTATCTCTCAAGTTCGTGAGTGTACAGCACAGCTTCTACGCTACGCAAAGCAAACAAATGTTCCTGTTTTCCTTATCGGACATATCACTAAAGAAGGTGGATTGGCTGGACCAAAAGTGCTAGAGCACATGGTAGATACAGTTCTTCAGTTTGAAGGAGACAGAAACCATTTATACAGACTATTACGGTCGCTTAAAAACAGATTTGGTAGCACAAATGAGCTTGGAATATACGAAATGCGGGAATCAGGTTTAAGGCCTGTTGAAAATCCCTCAGAAATCTTAATTCCAAATACTGATGAGTCACTTAGCGGCATATCTATTGCCGCAACCATGGAGGGAATGCGGCCTATGCTTATCGAGGTGCAAGGGTTAGTAAGTACTGCTGCATACGGAACACCTCAGCGAACATCCACCGGTTTTGACGGTAAGCGTTTAAACATGCTCTTAGCTGTGATGGAAAAAAGATGTGGTTTCAAGCTTGGAGCGAAGGATGTTTTCCTCAATATCGCTGGGGGAATTAAAGTAGATGACCCCGCAATTGATCTTGCAGTAATTGCTGCTGTTCTTTCCTCTAATGTTGATTTGCCTATCAGCGGTAAGATCGCAATGAGTGGTGAGATCGGATTGTCTGGAGAGGTTCGTCCGGTGAGCCGGATCGATCAGCGTATAAAAGAGGCTGAAAAACTTGGTTTTGAAATGATCATTTTATCCAAATACAACAAAGGAATCAAGCAAAAGGATTACAAAATTGAGCTTGTACTTTGCGGAAAGATCACAGAGGTTGTGAAGGAACTTTTTGCTTAAGCCAGAAGGTATACCAGTCCCAACAAGCCTATTGACCCGTCTATTAAACCTGCGCAATACCAGTCTGATACTCGCTCATTGACTGCTATTATTAAACATCCGGTAAAAAATACACCCAACCAAAACCACGGGGAAAACAATAATAAAGGAAATACTAATTGAATAAGTGCTGTATAAAACAGAAGGAACAAAACAGCTAACCACTTTGCTCGATTAACTCCCAAGATCTGAGGTATAGTTTTATATATAGTATTATCGTATTTAAGGTCTCTAATGTCGAATGGAATAGTTACCGAAAGTATATAAAAGTAATGGGCCAAAAACACGTAAATCACCCCCTGTATGGACCCGCCACTTACTTCAGGAAAAATAACTACTAAGAGAGTCCAGGTAATAGAAATGACGTGAATCTTTAAAAAAGGAATCCCTCTTAAATTTATTCCATTGATTCGAACAACATAGAGCAGGCTGCATGCTACAGCGAATGAAAGTACGGTGATAGAGATTATGTTATTCAGATGAAGAAGCCATAAAGACGTCAATGCTCCAACACCCGAAATTACAGACAAAGTAATTATTATTGCTCTATTTCTCTTCACCCAAAGCAACCATGGCGTAAACATGTTGGCTTGTGCAATTTTGACTACACGTTGAAGATTATATACAGAAAAGGTGCCGAAAAAGACAAAGGTGCCGTACAAAAATGAATTCGCTGCTTCAATTCGATCTGCAAATCCCCATGATAATAGACCCGCCGAAAGCGAGACAATCAAGTTCAAGTATATAACCCAATGTGTGATAACGAAATTTACAACAATTCGCTCAATACCATCTTAACGGAAATATCTTCCAAGCACCCACAATCTTCTCCCTTTTTACACTTTGGGCACTCCTTATCAAACACTAACGCTTTCGAGTCGTTTCCTAAAGGTTGCCATCTTCCTGGATGGATTGGCTTTCGTGGAGAAAATATTCCAATGGCTTTTCTGTCTAGAATGCCGGCTATATGTAATGGCCCTGTCGAGCATGCCACGAGACCATTTGAGCCGCCAATTGTTGTAATCAACTCCTGCAACGTAAGCTTACCCGTCGAATCAAATAATAGATCGTTCTTGGGTAGTTCATCTCTAAAAAGATCTCCTTCCGCCTGTGTTCCTGTAAATATTACTTTGAGTCCTTTTTCATTCAGGCTATTCGCAAGCTCAATGTAATTCCCAATAGGCCATTCCTTTGCACTTCCCTGTGATTTAGGGTGAAGGATGATATACTTATCTCCATTTATGTACGACTGTACCTCGTTAGGGAAATCCACCTTTGGCGCTTTAAAAGACCGCAGCATACCATTGACTTCTTCCAAAGGAGGAATTGTTTTGATCCCGAACGGACGAAGCAACTCGAAGTTCAGTTGTGATTCATGCTTATCTGAGCGCTTTCTTGTGAAGTCAATGCGATGAGAACATGTAAGCAGGTGATACATACGGTGTGACGTTCCAACACGTACTGGAACTCTCAGTGTTTTCGCCAATGCTGCTATTTCTTTATTGGGAAATACATGAATAATAACGTCCGCATCAATCGCGCGGAACTTTATCTTCTTGTTGGCTTTTGGAATATCCTTAAATGTGTCCCAGTCAATGAATTCATCAACATCCTGTGAACAATCAACAATAGGCTTGGTATAACCACTTCCAAGAAAGATTAATGTTACATCCTTGAAGTTGGATTTTATCCAATTGCATATTGGCAATGTTAAAACCACATCACCTATACTGTCTGTACGACTGATTATTATTCTTTTCCCTGAAAGGTCAATCATTCTTTCTGTTTAATCTTCTTAGTTCTTTATACTTAAAGATGTTTGATGATGCGCTGATCTGAGCAATCTTGAAGCCCATTTTTCCATCTAAAAATCCTGCTTTGAAAAAGTACATGGAAATGAATCGCGTCAAACCACTTAGGTATGGCTTCAGTACTCCCGCAGATTTTCCCGCTGCATTCATTTTCTGGGCAGTCAGAGAAGAATACTTATCTGCTCGGGAACGATGATCTTCAAAATCATAATAAGAATAATGCAGTAGGTGTCCAGGTAACTGAACAACTTTATATTTCTTTGATACGAATAACTCTTCATGCACATATTCTCCGATCCAGTAGCATTGATCCTTAGGAAACAACCTAATCTTGACGTCTGGATACCAGCCACTGTACTTGATCCAGGTCCCACAATAGTTCGTAAGTCTATTCATAGAATAAATACTGTCCTTGTCTATTTCGAGCATTTTTATGGCTTCCTGAAGATCTTCGTCCAATGCTTCGTCTGCATCCACTGAAAGGATCATTTCATGTGTAGCAAGACTATTCAAATAGTTCTTTGTTTGTGCATACCCTTCCCACGACCGCTGCTCAAAACTTACGCCTAGAGAACGACATATCTCTTCTGTTCTGTCGGTTGAAAAAGAATCGAGAACGATCACCTCATCTACAACAGGTAGTAAGGAACGTATACATCTTTCAATATTTCGCTCCTCATTAAGAGTAATTATGGTTGCTGAGATCTTCATTTTACGAGCTCTACGCTCTTCAGAATAGCCTGAACTTCGCGCAATGGTTGCGTCCAACTTGTGGTAGGAGCGGCATCTACATATCCACTTATACAAACTATTTTGTTCGTCTTTTTATTTACTAGATGGCATTGCCAGAATGCTCCTCCTGTTCCAAATTTATCTCTTCCTGTAAAAACAAACATTCCCCTCATTTGAGACCCGTTAACCCCTGATGCAGTTGAAAAACTATCCATAATAGGATATGTTATTCTTCCATATTGTGTTCCCATATACATGCCTGGTGTTTGACCTGGAACATTATACCTTAACATGGTATCTCTTGCAGCCGCCAATGATTCAAATGTAAGTTGCGTACTATCTTCGTAATTGTATTGGTAAATTATTATCCCTCGAAATATCAAGCCCGGATCTACTGAACCGGTTCCAACAAACTCCATTGGCCGTGCTGAATTAGGTAGCTCAACTCTGTAAAAGTTTTGCTTCTTCCATACAGCTTTACTGCCTTGTGGAAGTGCCAAGCTAATTCCAAAATTTTCTTTGATTTCATCTACAAGAAAACGATTAGTTTGTTTTCTGTAGCGGTCCATTATCCTTGACCAAGAGGCATCATCAAACTCCTTGTGTACACGGTTTAATCCTTGCTTACAGGATTCTAACATCTGGTCGTAATTTTTTGCTACAATCTCAATGAGTAATTGATCTGTTGCATAGGTTCCAGACTCTTTTGTAATATTCCCTTTTTCTCCTGCGTATGCCCCGTCTAGCTTTAGGATAAGCACATTACGGTGTTTTCTGATTCCTTTGGTAAAATTTGAGGGTGCTCGGTGAATCAATTCAAAAGTTGCCACGTCTGGAAAATAGGGCAGAATCCATTGGGTGAGATTTGAGTCGAGCACATCTTTTATCTCAGAGTTCCAAATAGCCTCATCACAAACAACTAAAATTTCGCCGACTCTTCCTGTAGATGAAACTCCTGTAACCATTTTCTTACCGTAGGGAGATTCGCAAGATCCTATCAAGGTCATTATGACAGCAAATATTGTAAGGAGTTTTATTCTCATAATTTCAGGTTTATTGGAATTAGCCAAAAAAATGGGTAATTATCTTATCCTGATCTTTTGACCTATGCTCAATCGATCTATATTGATACCTGGATTAAGTCTTTTTAACTGGGAAATACTCATTCTATTGCGCTGCGCAATTCTTCCAAAAGTATCGCCTGACTTCACCGTGTAATATCTTTTGGAAGATCCAGTTTGTGGAGCTCTTGAAGAAGATGACTCTTGGGATGGCTTCACTTTTAATCGCTGGCCGACAACAATATTATTTGAAATTAATCCGTTTATTTTTTTTATCTGATCCACTGTTGTTCCATAGCGTAAGGCAATAGAAGTTAAATTCTCTCCTGATCTTACCTTATGATAAGAATAAGAGGGTGTGTTCTCTTGTTTCTCTTCGGAGGTTTCAGATTCTTGCTCCAATGACTCTGGAGAATATCTTTTCAATTCTAGCTTATATAAACTATCCTCAAGCGAAACCAGTTGTCCAATTTTTTGAAGGGGTAGAGAGATGCATTCACCCTTTATGGTGTAAGGTATGTACTCCTTTTTATAGATCGGGTTTAAATTCTTTATCTCTTCCGTCTCCATCCCAATCAGGTCTCCTATGGTTTGCATGTGGACCCCTTTGCTTAAACACATCGTATCAAGTTGAGCATACTTGATGTTTGCTTCTGCAGGGATAATATTATGCTCCGCATGATACGTTAGCAAATATGCCGCAGCGATAAAATTTGGAACATAACCCTGTGTTTCTTTTGGTAAATAAGGTCTTACTTCCCAGTATGTTAATTTGTTTCCTGATCTTCTTATTGCTTTATTAACATTGCCAGGTCCTGCATTATATGCCGCCAAAGCTAAATTCCAATCTCCATACATGTCATAAAGCTTCTTAAGATATCTGCAGGCTGCATCCGTCGATTTAGCCGGATCCATACGCTCATCAATGTAGGAGTTTTCCTCAAGCCCAAACATTCTTCCCGTTCTATACATGAACTGCCACAAACCCAATGCTCCAGCTCGAGACTTAATTTGTGGCCGTAATCCGCTTTCAATAACTGCCAAGTATTTCAACTCGATGGGAAGATCATATTGCGCCAACTTTTCCTCAAACAAGTCAAAATAGAGCTCAGCGCGACCTAATACCACGCGCACAAAACCTCTTCTTTTTGTGGCAAAAAACCTTATTGTTGAGAGTGTTTTCTCATTGCAGTCTAGATGAAATGGGCTTTTTTCATTCATTCCATTCAATCGCTCACAGTAAACCTCGTCTGAGAAGTTTGGGACATCTCCTGGCTCATATTCCAACGCGGCAATAATTGAGTCGTAGTTGGTGTTTCCGTTGTAATCTACATAGTAAGCATTCAAACTCTGTTCGATCGTTCTTATAATAGCCTCGCCTTTTATACTGTCTTCTTTTGTCCACTTATAATACGGCGTTTGCTGAGAAAATAAAATTCCCGACAAACCTACCATCAATATGAACAAACTGTACTTCATGTTATTTCAATAACGACTCAATATCCTTAATAAAACTCAAAACTGCCTTCTCTTCGAAGTTTTTTCCCATCACCTGCAAACCGAAAGGCATACCGTTTGAGTGTGTTCCGAAGGGAACAGAAACCGCTGGATGACCTGTAAGGTTAGCATGTACAGTATAAATATCCTGAAGATACATTGATATAGGATCACTCATCGCATCCATTTCAAATGCCGTTGTTGGTGTCGTTGGTAGTAAGATTACGTCGTAATCCTTAAATATTTCCTCTGTTCTATCCTGCAATACCCTTCTTACTTTTTGGCCTTTTGTATAATAGGCATCGTAGTATCCATGCGATAGAACGAACGTTCCCGCCATTATTCTCCTCTTCACCTCGGGACCAAAACCCTCACTTCTTGATTTTTTATAGGTTTCATCAACTCCTGTAGCCCCCTGCCTTCGGTAACCGTAATGTACCCCGTCAAATCTTGATAAGTTCGAGGACGCTTCTGCTGTGGTCAATACATAGTAAGTAGGCACTATATAATCTAGATAGGGGAATGAAACATGCTCAACAGTATGACCAGCTTCCTTTAACTGTCCTTCAAATTTAATAAATCTACTTTTGATCTCTTTATCGAGACCATCCATTGTTAAAGCTTCATCAATTACCGCAATCTTGAATGGTTTCCCTGCTTTAAATTGTGAATATTTTTTAACCTCTTCTGAAGAAGATGTTCCGTCCATTTTATCTTTTCCTGCCATCACCTCCAAAAGCAATGCCATATCTTCTATACTATTTGCAAACGGTCCAATTTGATCAAAGGATGATGCATAAGCTATCAGACCATAACGACTAATTCTTCCGTAGGTGGGTTTCAAGCCAAACGTCCCTGTAAAGCTAGCAGGCTGCCGAATCGAGCCCCCCGTATCACTTCCAAGTGAAGCGGTGCACATTCCTCCCGCAACCGCTGCCGCAGACCCTCCGGAGGACCCTCCTGGAACTCGTTTGGGGTTCAATGGGTTTTTTGCTGTGCCGAACGCAGAGTTTTCGTTAGAGGAACCCATAGCAAACTCATCACAATTCAAACGCCCAATAATGATAGCGTCTTCATCGATCAATCTTTGAACTGCAGTGGCTGTGTACAAAGATTCAAACCCCTCTAATATTCTAGAGCTGGCAGATACTTTATGATTTTTATAGGCTAGATTATCCTTGATTCCTACAACCATTCCTGCCAATTTACCGGCAGTTCCGGCTTTTAATTTTTGATCCACTGTTTCAGCTTGCCGCTTTGCAGATTCATCAAATACCTCAAGGAAAATATTTAGCTCTTTATTGGACTCAATCGTCTTAAGATAATCCTCAAGGATAGACAACACGGTCTTACCTGAAGAAATCGCTTCTTTTACTTCAGCGTGAGTCTTTAGCATATTAAATTATTTGGTCTCTTCAGAGCCTTCTTCTTTGTCCTCTTCGGGCTTTGAAGCATCTTTAAATTCCTTAACTCCCTTACCAAGACCTTTCATTAGTTCTGGGATTTTCTTTCCCCCAAAAAGAAGCAGTGCAACCACTAAAATTGCTATTAATTGCCACGGGCCAAAAACACCTAAAATCATAGTTATTAACTTTTATATGCCTCAAATTTACGTATAAATGAATTACGTAGAAGGCAGCCAAATTCTTTTCAATTTATTACAGCTTTCTTGCAACCTCTACTTCCTCAAAGGCCTCAATGATGTCTGTTTCTTTAATGTCATTGAACTTTTCAACGTTTAATCCGCACTCGTAGTTTTTCTTCACCTCTTTCACATCGTCCTTAAAGCGCTTCAGTGAACCAAGTACTCCCGTGTGGATCACAATTCCATCACGGATCACACGGATCTTGGAATTTCTTTTAATGATTCCATCAAGGACGAAACATCCTGCAATTGTTCCTATCTTGGAAATATTGAATGTTTCACGAACCTCAGCTGAACCTGTAATCTGCTCTTCAATATCAGGAGATAACATTCCCTCCATTCCAGATTTAATTTCATCGATTGCCTTATAAATAACTGAGTACAAACGTATGTCTATTTGTTCCTGCTCAGCAAGCTTTCTCGCGCTTATCGATGGTCTCACTTGGAAGCCAATAATAATAGCATCTGAAGCCGAAGCTAAATTTACATCTGCTTCAGAAATTGCTCCAACCCCTTTGTGTACTATATTGATTTGTATTTCTTCTGTCGAAAGATTGAGTAGCGAGTCAGATAACGCCTCTATAGAGCCATCTACGTCTCCTTTAACAATTAAGTTAAGTTCCTTAAAGTCGCCTATTGCAAGACGTCTTCCGATCTCATCAAGCGTAATGTGCTTTGTGGTTCGTAATCCCTGCTCACGATATAACTGCTCTCTTTTTGTTGCAATCGATTTCGCTTCTTTTTCATCGTCCATAACATGGAACTTATCACCAGCCGATGGAGCACCATTGATTCCTAAAATAGAAACTGGTGTAGATGGTCCTGCTTCCTTCAGGTTGTGTCCATGCTCGTCATGCATCGCACGAACCTTTCCAAAGTTTCTACCAACCAAAACGCCATCTCCAATTCTCAATGTTCCTGCTTCAACAAGTATATTCGTTACGTAACCTTTACCTTTGTCCAAAGATGATTCAACAACCGTCCCTATAGCGTTCTTGTTTGGGTTGGCTTTTAAGTCAAGCATTTCCGCCTCAAGCAGAATTTTTTCTAGAAGTGCATCGATATTTAAGTTTTTCTTTGCTGATATTTCCTGGCATTGGTATTTCCCCCCCCAATCCTCTACGAGGATATTCATTGCTGATAATTGCTCTTTAATTTTGTCGCTGTTCGCTCCTGGTTTATCTATCTTGTTGATCGCGAAAACCATAGGAACATCGGCCGCCTGCGCGTGCGATATTGCCTCTTTCGTTTGGGGCATTACATCATCATCGGCCGCTACAATAATGATTGCAACATCGGTAACCTGTGCTCCTCGAGCCCTCATTGCGGTAAATGCCTCGTGACCTGGTGTGTCTAGGAAGGTTAGTTTTTTACCATCTTCCAATGTAACACTGTATGCACCAATATGCTGGGTGATTCCTCCTGCTTCTCCTTCTGTTACGTTAGCGTCACGTATTCTATCTAAAAGTGATGTCTTCCCGTGGTCAACGTGCCCCATAACTGTTATTATTGGTGCTCTAGGCAGAAGGTCCTCTTCAGCATCTTCTTGCACTGGAATGGCCTCCTGAACTTCTGCGCTAACAAATTCAGGCTCATAACCGAATTCTTCAGCAATTATCTGTATCGTTTCGGCATCAAGACGTTGGTTGATAGATGCAAAAATTCCTAAAGACATACATGCAGAAATAACATCTGTTGAGCTAACACTCATCATTGTTGCTAATTCTGAAACCGTAACGAACTCTGTCAATTTCAGAACTTTCTCTTCAAGTTCTGCTTTAAACTCCTCTTCTTGGCGTCTCGCTGCTATTGTCTCTCGTTTAGCTCTTCTATTCTTTGCTCCTTTGGACTTACCCCCTTTACCTGAAAGACGTGCAAGAGTCTCTTTTATCTCTTTTTGGATATCTTTCTCTGTTATTTCAGGCTTTTCAGCTCGTGCAGTTTTGTTACCTTGTTTGGGGCCTTTTCCTTGTTGGGCTGCTTGTTTATCAACATCAACCTTGCGAATTCTTTTTCGTTTCCTTTTCTCTGATTTGTCCGTGTTTGGCTTTTCCACTGGTAGTTCAATCTTACCAACTACATTTGGCCCTGATAACTTTTGTGTTTCCGCTCGGATCGTTTCGGTTTCGTTCTGAACTTCCTCCTCCTTTTTAGGCGCTTCTTCCTCTTTCTTGGGTTCTTCCTCCGCCTTAGTTATCTCAGCCTTCTCCTCTTCTTTGGACGATTCCGCTTTCTTTTCCGGGCGTGTTTTTGTGTTGATGCTGTCAAGATCGATCTTGCCAACAGTCTTCACTTGGATTTGTGGAGATTCTTCAACGGGTTCCTCCTTTTTCTCTTCTTTCTTCTCCTCATCTTTAGGCGCTTCTTTCTCATCTCTGAGTGAAATAGTTTCGCGCTTCTCCGTGGCTACAGTTGAAAGTTTCGATTGCTCCTTGAGTGTTTGGTCTGCAGCAAACTCCGTTCGAAGCATTTCATACTGATCTGGCGTGAGTTTCGTGTTCGGATTTGTTTCAATATTCACTCCATTGTTCGATAGGAATTCCACTAACGTAGAAATCCCCACATTCAACTCACCTGCTGCTTTTCCTAATCTAATTGGTCTAGCCATAAAATTATACGTCCTCTTTTATTTTTATCTCAACTTTCTCTGAAGCTCTAATTGTGCCTAAATATAAGATTTTACACTATATTACTCGAACTCGGACTCCAGTATTTTGAACACCTCTTCAATCGTTTCCTGTTCAAGGTCTGTCCTCTTAACAAGGTCGTCAACACCTATTGCAAGAACTGATTTAGCTGTATCACATCCAACAGCTTTCAATTCATCAATAATCCAGCTTTCTATTTCATCTGCAAATTCTTCAAGATCTACATCTTCTATATCTACCTCTCCTTCTCTGTAAACATCTAACTCATATCCTGTAAGTCTTCCTCCTAGTTTTATATTGTAGCCGCCTTTACCAATAGCAAGAGATACCTGGTCTGGCTTTAGATAAACCCTCGCTCTTTCCTCTTCTTCGTTAATCTCGATTGAAGATATTTTCGCAGGGCTAAGTGCTCTTTGTATAAACAATTGTGGATTTGATGTGTAATTAATCACGTCAATGTTTTCGTTTCTTAATTCTCGGACGATCCCATGAATTCTAGATCCCTTCATTCCTACACATGCTCCAACAGGGTCAATTCTGTCATCGTATGATTCAACAGCTACTTTTGCTCGCTCTCCCGGCTCACGAACTATCTTTTTGATCGTAATTAGCCCATCAAAAACCTCCGGAACTTCCAGCTCAAAGAGACGTTCTAAAAATTCAGGTGCTGTTCTAGAAAGAATAATTACTGGGCTGCTATTGCGCATGTCAACTTTTGCCACAACCGCCCTAATTGATTCTCCCTTCTTAAAATAATCGGATGGTATTTGCTCAGATTTTGGAAGAATCAATTCATTCCCTTCGTCATCAATCACCATGATCTCTTTTTTCCAAACTTGATAAACTTCACCTGTGATAATATCACCAATACGCTCCTTATAAAGTTTGTATAGATGATCCTTTTCAAGCTCCATTATTCTAGATATTAGATTTTGTCTTAACGATAAAATGTTTCTTCTCCCAAAATCAAGAAACTTAAACTCTTCTGTTACTTCTTCGCCTATTTCAAAGTCAGGCTCAATCTTTATTGCATCTGAATATGCAATCTCCATGTTTGGATCTTCTACTTCTCCATCGTCAACAATCTCCTTGTTCAAGAATATCTGAACATCCCCTTTATCTATATTCACGATGACATCTATGTGTTCATCTGTGTTGAATTTTTTCTTTAACATTGACCTGAACACATCCTCTAGTACGTGTTGCATTGTCTGTTTGTCAATGTTCTTGAGTTCCTTAAATTCTGAAAACGACTCAACTAATTCTAAGCTATTCATAGGTTTCTATTTAAATGAAATAACAATTTTCGCCTCTTTTATATCAGCCATTGGGACTTTTATGTCTTCAATGATTCTTTCTTTTTTCTTTTTCCCTTCCACTCGTTCATTTCTGGTTGTTCGAATGACAACCTCATCTTTTGTGGCTTCTTTTAGCTCTCCCTCAAATTTGCCTCCTGCATTCAATATTAATTTTATGTTTCGACCTACATTTTTTCTGTATTGATCAAAAACACGGAGTCCTCTGTCTAAACCTGCCGAGGATACATTCAAAGAAAAATCTCCCTGTTCACGGTCCAAATTATGCTCAATGTTTCTTGAAACAGAAATACAATCTTGGACAGAAACACCTCCATCGTGCTTATCAAGTTCAACGCTTATGTCATTACGAGCGCTTACAGAAATATCCACTATAAACAAGCCATTATCAAGCTCATTTATTCTTTCTTCTGCTAGTAATTTTATGCGCGCCTTGTTGATCATTTGATTACAAAAAGAGGGGACTTTCGTCCCCTCTCGCTATTGTTTTATCATGTATTTACGGTACAAATATAGGCATTTATTTAAATTTGATCATAATTGAACGTTTTTTTCAACTTCACAGAAAAGGAAAATGCTTATTGAAGTACAAAATAAAATTGTTAGCACAGAGATTTTTGAAAGAAAATTTATTTGCGATCTTAACGCATGCAAGGGGGCCTGTTGCATAGAAGGAGATGATGGTGCGCCTCTTGAAAAAGAGGAGGTTGCTATAATTGAGGAAAACCTAGATAAGATCAAGCCTTTTATGCGCCGGGAAGGTATCGAGGCTATTGAAATGGGCGGCGTTTCGTACCTTGATAGGCATGATGAACCTGTGACAACATTGGTCGATCAGAGAGAATGTGCTTTTGTTTTTTTTGATGATGAGGGTATTTCAAAATGTTCTATTGAACAGGCATATTTAGAAGGTGAGATCAACTACAAAAAGCCGATCTCCTGTCATTTATATCCCATTCGTGTGAAGAAATTCAACAATCTAGAGGCGCTCGCATATGATGAGTGGAATATTTGTAAGTCCGCTTGTGCCTGCGGGGACAAATTGGATGTTCCTGTATACAGGTTCTTAAAGGAACCTCTCGTTCGCGCATATGGACAAGCCTTTTTTGATGACTTGTTGCTTGTAGATCAAGAAGTTAAAAGATCTTATTATAAATAAAGCCCCACTTCTGTGAGGCTTTAATATTGATTAATTCACGGCACAATTATTAATCAACACAAGTATTCATGTCAATTGAATCATCCTGAGCACATTTCACAGTTGTCTGGATCATCCAAAGAACATGCAACTTCAGCTTGCGCATCCTCTATTGATTTTGCTGTTGGCTCCGCTACGACATTTTTATCAATCGTAAACTTAATCGCATCTGTTGCCGCTTTTGTTCTGAGGTAATACATCCCCGTTTTCAATCCTTTTTCCCATCCATAGAAATGCATAGATGTCAACTTACCAAAGTTTGCATTCTCCATAAAAATGTTCAATGATTGAGACTGGCAAATGTACGCTCCTCTATCCGCTGCCTGATCAATAATTGCTTTTTGTGAAATTTCCCATGCCGTTTTATATAGGTCTTTTAGGTTTTGTGGAATCTCGTTAATATTCTGAATAGAACCATTTGACGCCATTATCTTCTGACGCATTTCCGTATTCCATAGCCCTTCTTTCACAAGGTCTTTCAGTAAGTGCTTATTCACTATTATAAACTCGCCTGAAAGCACTCTTCTAGTGTAAATGTTCGAGGTATATGGCTCGAAACATTCATTATTACCAAGAATCTGCGCTGTTGATGCCGTTGGCATCGGCGCAAGAAGTAATGAGTTTCGAACACCATGCTCTTTTACCTCTTGCTTTAGTAAATCCCATTCCCATCGGCTTGAGGGCTTAACACCCCACAAGTCAAACTGAAAGTCTCCTTTAGAAACAGGAGATCCCTCATATGTCTCATAGGCGCCCTCTGTTTTGGCTAAATCTTTTGAAGCAGTCATCGAAGCGTAGTAAATAGTCTCGAAGACTTCCCTGTTCAAGGCTCTTGCTTCCTCTGATTCAAAAGGATATCTCATCATTATGAATGCATCTGCTAAGCCCTGTACACCTAATCCTATTGGCCTGTGTCTCATGTTTGAGTTTTTCGCCTCCTCAACAGGATAGAAATTACCGTCAATAATCTTATTCAAATTTAACGTTGCCTGATAAGTTACTTCAAACAGTTTATCATGGTCAAAGGTTCCTTCCTCAGTGACAAACTTAGGAAGAGCAAGTGAGGCTAAATTACAAACTGCCACCTCATCTGGAGCGGTATATTCAATTATTTCCGTGCAGAGATTTGATGATTTAATCGTTCCTAAATTTTGCTGATTAGACTTTGCATTTGCAGCGTCCTTATAAAGCATATATGGCGTACCTGTCTCTATCTGAGACTCAAGAATCTTGAACCATAAATCTTGCGCCTTTATGGTTTTTCTTCCTTTTCCTTCGGATTCATATTTCAAATAAAGTGCTTCGAATTCTTCGCTATGTGTGTCAGCTAGACCTGGGCATTCATGCGGACACATTAATGTCCAATCTCCATTTTCTTTTACTCGCTTCATGAAAAGATCTGGAATCCAAAGGGCATAGAACAAATCTCTTGCTCGTTGTTCCTCTTTACCATGATTCTTTTTTAGGTCTAAAAAGTCAAAAATGTCAGCATGCCAGGGCTCAACGTAAATAGCAAAAGACCCTTTACGTTTACCTCCTCCCTGGTCGACATATCGCGCTGTATCATTAAACACTCTCAACATTGGAACAATCCCGTTTGATGTTCCGTTTGTTCCTTTTATGTATGAGCCTGTAGCTCTTATATCATGGATCGATAAGCCGATGCCGCCCGCAGATTGCGAAATTTGAGCACAAGATTTTAATGTGTCGTAAATCCCTTCAATGCTATCCTCTTTCATTGTTAAAAGGAAACACGATGACATCTGTGGTTTTGGGGTTCCTGAATTGAATAATGTTGGCGTAGCGTGAGTAAACCAACCTTCTGACATTAAGTTGTATGTTTTAATAGCAGACTCTAAATCACTCTTGTGAATACCTATAGCCACTCTCATCAACATTTGTTGTGGCCGCTCTGCTATTGCACCATTAGTTTTGAGAAGATACGAGCGCGTCAATGTTTTAAAACCAAAATAGTCGTATCTAAAATCTCTATCATAAATAATGCTTGAATCAAGTCTGTCCTTGTGCTCATTAATTACCTCATAAACATCATCGGCAATTAACGAAGCTTTTTCATTTGTTTTAGGGTCTACGTAATTGTATAGGTCCGTCATCACTTCCGAAAATGTCTTTTTCGTCTCCTTATGAAGGTTCGAAACTGCTATTCTCGAAGCTAAAAGCGCATAATCAGGGTGTTCAATCGTTTTGGCTGCAGCAACTTCAGCTGCCAAATGATCAAGTTGTGTTGTCGTTACTCCATCATATAGCCCCTCAATTACTTTCATCGCAACCGCTTCTGGTGAAACCAATGGGTCTAACCCATAACACATTTTTACAATTCTTGCTGTGATTTTGTCAAATTTCACAGCCTCCTTTCTTCCGTCTCTTTTTACTACATACATGGGCGCTCGTTTATCTTGTTAACGTAATAGTTTGGTTAGTTATAAAATCTTTAAAAATCCTCATCCAATGAGAATGTCTGGTTTTCTTTTCCGGCAAGTACACCCGCTTTCTGGTATTCACCAACTCGCTTTTCGAAGAAATTTGTTTTTCCCTGGATCGAGATCATATCCATGAAATCGAATGGGTTAGTTGCGTTGTACACTTTTTCGTTTCCTAATTCTAACAACAGACGGTCGGCAACGAATTCAATGTACTGTGACATCAATTCACTGTTCATTCCGATCAATTTCACAGGAAGGGCATCAAGGATGAATTCCTTTTCGATCTCAACAGCATCCATTATGATCTCCTCCACTTGTTGCTTTGGAAGTTTGTTGATTAGGTGTTTCGTATAAAGCAAACACGCGAAATCACAGTGCAG
>JALRKF010000135.1 GCA_023254905.1 Crocinitomicaceae bacterium
TAATATCATAGCTGTATCCTAATTTAAATTTTCCTGTATTGATACCGATCGACATGATAAAGGCATCTCTATTTCTGTACCAAGCACCTACGTTGAATGCTCCGTATTTTACATATGTCCCGAAGTTCAGCTCCTGGAATCCATTTTGATATTGATAAATTACATTGGGCATGATCGAAGTACCATTGGAATACTTAGATCGCCTTCCCAAAACAATTTCTGCACCCATATGACCAGTGAATCGCATAGGTAAACGTGATGTTCCAATAATCATTGATTCATCAGGTGTATTTAAATGGTGTGCAGCAAATCCTGCGAAAAAGTACTTGTTGTAAAGTACTGCTCCTGCTGAAGCATCAAAGAAATAACGTGACCCTCCACGCGGAACATCTCCCGTTTGATAAATGAATCCAGCACGCGGATCTATCATATCTCCGAATGTTAATTTGTCCCAATCTAAATACTTGTTAAACATCGCAGCTCTTGCTCCAAACATTGCCGACCACTTTCTATTGATTGTCAAATGATAAGAATAAATCGCCCCAATCATAGAAGTAAAGATTGTTCCTTGACCTTGCTGATCATGCATCGCAATTAGTCCGATCCCTCCTGATACATTTTTTACATAGGTATCATAGGACATACTATATGTAACGTAATTTCCGGAAAGATTTGGCCATTCATTTCGGTAGTTCGCATGAAGTCGCGGACAACCGAATGCCCCAGCAAAAGCAGGGTTTAAATATAATGGATTCGCATAAAATTGCGTGAATTGAGGGTCTTGTGCCTTCACACTTCCAGAAAGGAATAATAACACACAATAAATGACGATCTTTCTCATATTTTAAAGATTAAGAAGTTTGTATCCATACTTTTTAGGTTTAGACATGATTCTTACAGAAACTTGGTGCGATAAGGATTGTTTGTTGGTAAGAGAACTTTTTAGATAGTCCGCATTATATACCAATGAGAATCTTTCAAATTTAATGCCTATTGATGCTGTTGGCTCTACTTTATCAGAAATTGCTGCTCCTACTGTGAACCAATTAAAACGATAATTAACCCCAATCCATAGATCTGAAATCTGCTCTTTATTCATATACACCAAGTATGGAGATAACATCATATTTTCCTTTCTCGATTCCCAGTCCACACCCGCAGTTGCAATAAATTCTTTTCCTGCCTCGCGCGGATCAGATATGCCTCCTCCATACATGTTATCCTCATGGCCAAAAACATTATCTAACTGAGCGCCAAGGAAGAACCATTTCGTATTTAACATCAAACCGAGTCCAAGGTCTCTATACCATAGGTTCGTGCCATAAGGTGTTTCATATGCGATCAAATTACCTCGATCTATTTCTATCGAGTTCACATTGTGCATTCTATTTTTATTCAATGTTTTCATACCCATTTTGAATCTCAGAGATGGCTCTATACTGACAAAACTATTTACTGACAGCTTGGGTGAATAGGTAAAGGCAGCTTCATATGCATTTAATCCACCACCATTGTAAATGCTATTTTTGATTTGCATACCCATGCCACCGCGCATTCCATAAATATAACCGTCGATAGAAACTGTATTCATAAGAAGTTCATTTTCTTCACCATACCATTGCATTCTAGAAAGTGTTTGAACCCTTGTTCGCAGCATTGTACCGGTTGAGCTAAAGTTAATTTCATTAGCCATTTTTCCGGGTACATGATAATTTGGGTCACGGTAATTTTTGAGTGCAATAGGATTGTCAAACATCCGCTCCAAATTCTTCATTGTCCTCTTTACTTTCATCCTAAAAGTCTCATTGTACTTACTTGAGGAAACTACAGCGGGTAAATTCAATGTTTGCTTTTCTAACCATCTTGATCCGTTGTAATCTTTTTCATAAATCAGTTCAGTTGGATGCATCTTCAGTTTTTCAAATTCTTTTCTTCTCAAATTCTTAACGATATCCTTTACCAGACTAACTTGGTTTATCCCTAATAATTTATTTCTAATTCCAATATTTTCGTTGTCCTCAAAAAACGTGATTGGTGAGAACATAGGCGTCATAATTGATTGAACAGCTTTACTTTCGAGAAAATTCCTTTCATTAGATGGAATATTAAAACCAGACTTAATAGTCTTGGTCAACCTAAAATCTCGACTTGATAAAAGACTTGCTTGATTTGCATTCAATGAATTTTGAGACGCAGGTTTGATTTTTTTTGTGCCCACCGAAACGAATTTTTCATTCGATTGGATTTCACCGTAATACTGATAACAACCGAAAAATAATAAGAGTATGACAGCAAGCGAACCAAATGCGTAGTAAACTCTTTTCGGTTCTTTTTTCTCAAGCATTGAAGAATTCGGAAATTTAGAATCAATAACAGGTTGCACCTTTGCCATTTCCCAGACGTCTCTATCGATATCCAAGTCAGGGTGCTTTAACAAAAATATCCGCAATTCTTCGACTTGCTCAGGGTTTAAGTTACCCTCCGATAACTCAAACAACCATAGATCTATATTCGAAAATGATGGTTTACTCATACCAATTCCAATAATCCTTTTAACTGCTTCTTGATTTTTTTGCGAGCTCTGAAAAGATAAACTTTGACTTGAGATTCGGATAATTCCAAGATAAAGCCGATTTCCTTGTAAGAGTAACCTTCCAAATCACGAAGTAGAATTATACTCTTCTGAACCGGGGGCAAGATAGATACGGCATTATCTATTAGTTGCTCCATCTCAAATTTGCTTCTTATAACCCTTGGTTTCTCAAATTCAGCAATCTGATCAGTTAATTGAAATCGCCCTTTTCGATTGCATAAATTAATCATCGTATTGTGTGCAGTTGTAAACATCCAGGACTTCGCCTTTTCGAATTCTACTTTTCTGCGATGAATCCATAGCTTTTCAAAAACATCCTGCACAATATCTTTCGCTTCCTCTCTGTCATGAAGAAACTTAATTGCATATCCGTAAAGATTGTCGGTATGCTTTTTTACGATGATATTGTACTCAGTGCGTCTCAAATTCTCACGAAAAATTCACAGTTAAAACAATTAGTGGTACTGAAATGTTACACTAATAACAGATATTTGAGGCATATAAATACATAATGATTATTTCGATTAGCAAATCATTGGTTTCGCTTAATATTGAAGTACTAAGAATGAATATTATTTTATTGATTTTTTGCTACATTAGTGCCTAGAGAAATATATTCACCACACTAAAAGACTTATGGAAAATCACCCTTGGTTTAAGAGCTATCCCGAATTCGTAAATAACGAAGTTTCACTTGATAAATACGAGAATTTAGTCGAAGTATTTGATGAATCTGTAAAAAAATATGGAAGCCAATGTGCATACACAAATATGGGTGTAGAACTTACTTTTGATGAGGTAAGTGCCCATGTTGATGCACTTGTTTCGTATCTTCAAAATAATACTAACCTCGAAAAGGGGGATCGAATCGGGCTACAAATGCCAAATCTATTGCAGTTTCCAATAACTATCTTCGCTTGTCTGAAGGCAGGATTAACTATTGTTAATACTAATCCTTTGTATACAGCTGAAGAGATGCGCCATCAGTACAAAGATTCGGGAGTAAAAGCAATTATTATTCTTGAGAACTTTGCCGATAAATTACAGCAAATCCTTCCTGAAACAGAGATAGAGCTAGTAATCACAACTACAATCGGGGATATGCTTGGCGGATTAAAAGGAGCTATTACGAATTTCGTAGTTCGAAAAATAAAGAAAATGGTCCCTCCATTTTCACTCCCAGACGCGAAACCACTGAAGTCAATACTTAAAAATAATGCAGGCAAAAAGCCTAGTACGGTTGATATCAAGAAATCCGACCTCGCATTCCTTCAATACACTGGTGGAACAACTGGAGTTTCAAAAGGGGCTAAACTTTCTCATGGAAACATATGCGCAAATGTTATGCAAGTAGAAGAATGGATCGGTCATTTATTTGAAGAAGGAAAAGAAACCATTATTACTGCGCTTCCAATGTACCACATTTTTGCCCTAACGGCTAATTGTGTGGTGTTTTTTAGGTATGGAGCAAAAAATGTTTTAATTACGAATCCTCGTGATATGAAAGCGTTCTGTAAAGATCTTGCGAAACACCCATTCTCCATTCTTACCGGTGTAAATACTCTATTCATTGGTCTGTTGAACCAGGAAGCATTTAGAAAACTCAATTTCTCTGCACTTAAACTATCATTAGGCGGTGGTATGGCCGTTCAAGATTCAGTCGCTGCAGAATGGGAAGAGTTGACAAATAGCCCAATGCTCGAAGCTTATGGATTATCAGAAACAAGTCCAGCAGTTACTATAAACCCTGTAGATGGATCACATCGAAGAGGATCTATTGGTCTTCCACTTCCAAATACAATAGTTAAACTGTTCGACGATGACTTGAATGAGGTTGGAGCAGGTCAGCCTGGAGAGATTGGTGTTAAAGGTCCTCAAGTGATGCAAGGATACTGGAACAGAGATGAAGAAACAGCAAAATGTATGCATGGCGACTACTTTCTAACTGGAGATGTAGGTGAAGTTGATGAGGATGGTTTCTTTAAGATCGTAGACCGCAAGAAAGAAATGATACTTGTGTCAGGATTTAATGTTTATCCGAATGAAGTTGAAAAAGCAATCTCAGAGAACCCGAAAGTACTTGATGTCGGGGTTCGCGGTGGAAAGAATGATGACGGAACAGAATATGTCATGGCTTTTGTTGTGAAGAAAGATTCTTCCTTAACTGAAGAAGAAGTAATCGCTGAAAGTCGTAAAATACTTACAGCATATAAAGTTCCAAAAGTTGTTCATTTCAGAGATGAGCTTCCGAAATCTAATGTAGGTAAGATACTACGAAGATTATTGGAGTAATTACTTCGGTTTAACCAGTGTAATCTTGAGAACCACTGTCTGAAACTTCGGATAGTGGTTTCCTTTTTCAAATTTGAATTTCATAACGTGATCTCGCGTTTTCATGCGAGCCGGTGTACTCCGCACAGTCGTTTTGTTTGCTACTAAACGGGCAGCTGTAACATTCCCTTCGTTATTTACGGTTACCTCATAAGCAACAAATCCAGTTGTGTGACTTTCAAGAAGGTAGGGTGTATTTGAGATTTTTTTACGACCTGAATCTTTCAGATCTCCAGATAGCATTTGTCCAAAAGAAGTAAATGCACCCAATAGCAGAAGCGTAAGGAAATATTTCATTTGTCCAATTTAGCAAAAGAAATTACAAATACCGTGCTAAAAATACTAGGCGATCTTTCCCCAGTTAGGACGGGACTTTAGCACTTGTTGTAACCGTTCTCGGACATTGTCATAAGGTGTGGTATCTATCTTATTGTCCTTCAATAAACTGAGAGCAGCTTCTCTTGCACGAACTACAATATTTCCATCCTTTGCCAAGTTAGCGATCTTCAAGTCAAGTATTCCACTTTGTTGTGTGCCCATCAGATCACCTGGACCTCTTAACTGTAAGTCTACTTCAGCAATCTCGAAACCATCATTAGTTCTAACCATGGTTTGCATTCTTTTTATGGCCTCTTTTGAAAGCTCATCACCTGTCATCAAAATACAATACGACTTTTCAGCACCTCGTCCTACCCTTCCTCTCAGCTGGTGCAGCTGAGATAATCCAAATCGCTCTGCGCTCTCTATAACCATTACGGAAGCATTTGGTACATTCACTCCTACTTCAATCACTGTTGTCGCTACCATAATATGAGTTTCTCCTTTTGCAAATCGATTCATTTCGAATTCTTTATCCTCAGGTTTCATCTTACCATGAACAATGCTCACGTGATAATTTGGTGCAGGAAAAGCGCGTGTGATAGCTTCATAGCCGTCCATAAGATTATTGAAATCCAGCTTCTCAGATTCCTGAATCAAAGGATATACTATATAGATCTGCCTTCCTTTCGCGATCTCCTCTTTCAAAAAACCAAAAAGTCTAAGACGACTAGCATCGTATTTATGCATCGTAGTAATTGGCTTTCTCCCGGGAGGTAATTCATCGATTATGGATACATCCAGGTCACCGTAAAACGTCATTGCCAGCGTTCTAGGAATAGGTGTCGCTGTCATGATCAAAACATGAGGAGGAGATGTGTTTTTCCGCCACATTCGGGCGCGCTGAGCTACTCCAAACCTATGTTGTTCATCGATAACAACAATCCCAAGATTCTTGAACTTTACCACATCCTCCAACAAAGCATGTGTCCCAATAAGAATATCCACTGTTCCATCCTCCAATTCCTCATGCAAAACCGTACGATTCTTTTTTTTTGTTGACCCTGTTAAAAGTTGAACATTCAGATCAAGTGGTGCCAGCATTTCCGTCAATGATTCAAAATGCTGAATTGCTAAAATCTCTGTGGGTGCCATCAAAGCCGCCTGAAATCCATTTCCTGTAGCCAACAACATGGATAATAATGCCACTAATGTCTTACCTGAACCCACATCTCCCTGAATCAATCGATTCATATGATGACCTTTGGTAAGATCCTTTCGAACCTCTTTCAATACACGCTTTTGTGCACTGGTCAGCTCGAAGGGTATATGATTTTTATAGAATTCATTGAAATGATCACCCACCTCCTCGAATACATATCCTTTGGACTTTTTGCTTGAGATCTTCTTTCTTACTATCAGCTCCAACTGCAGATAGAATAACTCATCAAACTTAAGACGATAAGACGCAACTTGAGCGTCTCTTAAACTAGATGGCTGATGCACCATCATCAAAGCTTCCTTTTGTGTAACTAGTCCATATTCTTTCATGAAGTCATCTGGAAATCGTTCAATGAAGGGCTGTGTTTTGAATTGTGCCAGTAAACTGATTATTAGCTTTTCAATTCCTTTGGAGTGCAAGCCACTATTAGTTAGCTTTTCCGTGCTAGAATAAACAGGTTGTAAACCTGTGCCTCCCTTTTCAACTGGTGATATCTCAGGATGGGGAATATTCCATCTTCCTTTGAATGCCTTAGGACGGCCATAAACCTGGACCTCTTCATTTACCTTGAGTGAATTCCTTATCCAACGAGCTCCTTTAAACCATACCAAATCAATCATTCCCGTATGGTCTTGGAATTTGGCAATTAGTCGTTTGTTTCTTCCAACTCCAGATTCCAGGATACCTGTAATCCTACCTTTGATCTGTACAAATCCTTCATGATCAGTTATCTGATCTATGGTATGAAACATTGAACGATCTATATGACGAAAAGGGTAATGAAATAATAGATCCGAAAATGTATGGATATTGAGTTCTTTCTTGAGCAAGTCGGCTCTTTGAGGACCAACACCCTTCAAAAATTCAATCGGTGTGCTTAGAAACAAATCCATGCACTAAAAATAAAAAAGTCTATTCCAATGAATATCTTATTGACCTTAAAAATATTATTTATTCTCATCGAAGAGCTTCAAGCCTTCATCTAGCCAAGCTTTAAAATCTTTCGGGTCGCCATGATGCTCAAAATCCGCCGAACCATTGCCTAAATCCTCACCTTGAGAATTTTGCATAACATAAAATGGCTGGGCAGCGATATTGTAATCATTTATTTGTTTAAACATCCATTTATCACCTATTGTGACCATATTTCTCTTTTTACCAGCGACGATTACCTCTTTTTGATCTTCTTCAGGAAGTTCTGTTCTCTCATCAACGTGGAGTGAGACAATTACAACGTCATTTCTTAGTGATTCAATAATGCCTGGTTCGCCCCAAACACTTTCTTCCATTTTCCGGCAATTCACACAATTCCAGCCAGTAAAATCAACAAATAAGGGTTTATTGTTCTTCTCTGCATAGGCTAATCCTTTGTCGTAATCGTCGAAAATCATGAGTTTCTGTGGACCCAAATGCATATCATCAGACTCATTATCAGAGTGAGAAACTGTACTATTTCCTCCACCTAAGACACCCAATGGAGACTCCGCATATTGAGAAGGAGGAGGAAAGGCGTTTATTAATTTAACAGGCGCACCCCACAACCCTGGGATCATGTAGATAACAAATGCCAGTGTAAATGTTCCTAATAGCGCTCTGCCAACAGATAGTCTCTCCACAGGTGAATCGTGCGGTAGCATAATTTTACCAAATAGATAGAGCGCTAATGCCCCAAATATCGCTATCCAAATTGCTAAAAACACCTCTCTTTCCAACATATGTGCTTGCCATGCCAAATCTGCATTGGAGAGAAATTTGAAAGCAAGAGCAAGTTCTAGAAATCCTAAAACGACTTTCACTGTATTTAGCCAGCCTCCAGAAGAAGGCATCGTATTCATCCATCCAGGAAAAGCTGCAAACAATGCAAATGGCATCGCAAGGGCTAATCCAAATCCGAACATCCCCATGAGTAATGCTCCTCCACCTCCACCACTGGCTGTTCCGACCAATAGAGCCCCAAGTATTGGACCGGTGCAAGAAAACGATACTAGCACTAATACCAATGCCATGAAAAATATTCCAATTAGTCCTCCCTTATCTGCCCTACTATCCGCTTTGTTTATCCAAGAATTTGGCATTCTTATTTCAAAAGCTCCCATAAATGAAATTGCGAAAACAACAAGAAGCGCGAAAAAAGCAAGATTAAACCAAGGATTGGTCGACATCTCATTTAATATACTAGCAGATCCTGAGGCTACTACTATCAGACCAAAAAGAACATAGATTCCTATTATACTTAAGCCGTAAATAAAAGCATTTCTAATACCCTCAGATTTTGTCTTACTCTGTTTGGTGAAAAAACTAACAGTCATGGGAATCATAGGAAAAACACAAGGCGTTAATAATGCAATAAATCCACTCCCAAATGCCAACCAAAATATCGCCCAATGGGATGCCCCTTCCTCTTCATCATTGCCTTTTAATTTAGTTCCATCCGAACTATTTAGAATAGGGGCTTCCTCTGCATCGAGATTTTTGTTATTGCCAATTGAGTCAGCAGATAATTCAATATCTTCACCTGTTCCCGATGATTGATCTGATTCCGAGTACTCAATATTCTGATCACTTATTTCATTTGATTTATTATTTACACCCTTTACTTTAACAGTAAAATCGACTGGCATATCTCTAAGGCACTTAACATCATTACAAGTTTGAAAATGAAACACCCCCTTCAAATCAAAATCTTTCTCGGAAAGCACCTTAATCTTTTGTTTAAGATCAAAAACCCCTTCATGATAACTCAATTGCTCGTCGGCAAGCTCATCATATTTTTCTATTGGAGTTGGTTCAATAACTCCTCCGATTTTCTCATATTTATTCGAGGGTTCTAAATCAAAGACTGTCGCAAAACCAAAGGTCCCCTCCGGTAATTTTGTGGCGTTAATATGCCAGTGATCAACTATTGATACCTTGCAGATTACGATTACATCTTCCTCATCTTGTTCAACGGAAAAACTCCAATTGACGATATCTTCTGGCATTTCCTGTGCAAACGATTGAGAAGACAAGGTTAAACAAAGGAGAAAAAGTAGAGACAATCTAGATGTTACGATTCTTAACATATTTATTCTTTTATTTCAATTTCAAAATTAACGTCTGTTGGTGGCAAACATTTCTGGTCATTACAAACCATATACGTTATTGTTCCTTTAATATATCCTGATGATTTCAAAATTAATTCTTGCGTGAATTCAGCTTTACTTTCAAAATACATCACATCCCCCCCAAAGTTATCATCATATGCTTTAATTGGAGCAGGTTCAATAACCTTACCAATTCGTCGAATAATATTATTCTTTTTGATTGTGAATTTAGTTGGAATCGGCCCAACATCAGGATTCGTATATTGGCTGTAGATATGCCATCCATCCTCTATATCAGCTATATAATTAATCGTCTTTGAATCTGTAGAAATTGTCCAAGAGACCTCCTGCTGAGCAAAAAGATGGGAAAAAATCGAAAGCAACAATACAATTAAAAATATACGCAATCTTGAATCCATTTTTGGTTAGCTCAAATCTACACATTCAAGAAGAAAATAGATTAGAAGAATAAAAATATCCTTGAATTCCCAAAGCCCGAATTATTGATGATAAATTAATGTAATGAACTGAAACGGATGAAGAATTTTTGATTCTCATGGTATTCCTTTTCACTGTGTTCAACATTCTATGTTTTCAACGTTTAAAGGCCATTCTTGCTTGAGCGGAAACCCGCTGATCAGCAACTATTCCTTTGTCCAAGAGAAACTTTCCTGCAATTGCAATCATCGCAGCATTATCCGTGCAATACTCAAATCGGGGTATATAAACCTCCCAACCATACTTTTTCGCTAGCTCATTAAGACCTTTTCTTACGGCAGAATTCGCTGACACTCCTCCAGCAATGGCTACCTGTTTAATATTATATTCCAATACCGCCTTTTTGAGTTTAGAAAACAAAATATCCGTTATGGTTTTCTGAATGGAGGCAGAGAGATCATTGAGATTGTTAACTATAAAATTAGGATCCTCTTTTTCCATTTTTTGCAAAAAATATAGAATAGATGTTTTTAATCCGCTGAAACTATAATTTAAATCTGGGACGTTTGGCTTTGCGAATTCAAACTTAATTGGGTTGCCTAATTTAGCAGCTTTATCAATCATGGGGCCACCAGGATATGGGAATCCTAACATCTTAGCCGCCTTATCAAATGCCTCTCCCGCGGCATCGTCAATTGTTGTGCCAATGATCTCCATATCTAAGTAATCCTTTACTAAAACTATCTGAGTATGACCACCTGATATTGTCAGGCAAATAAATGGAAACGAAGGCTTCGATCTTTCAGGGTCATCTATAAAATGAGCTAATATATGTCCGTGCATGTGGTTCACATCAAGCAATGGTATGTCAAGCGAGAGAGCAATCGATTTTGCGAAAGACGTGCCAACCAGCAAAGAACCTAATAATCCAGGCCCTTTAGTGAATGCAATTGCATTGATATCGTTAAGATTTACTCCTGCCCTTTTAATGGATGCATTTACAACCGGGATAATATTTTGCATATGCGCCCTACTTGCCAGTTCAGGGACTACCCCGCCATACTCCTCGTGAATTTTTTGACTAGCCGTGATATTCGAAAGTATGGTTTGATTTTTGAGTACTGCTACAGAAGTATCATCACACGATGATTCGATACCAAGAATTATAGTCTCGCTTTGAGTCACTTTGATTATGTTTGTATTAGATGGCAAAAATACTCAAAATATCACTAAAAATGATCGGTTCAATCATTGAGTGGGCCTTAATTTTGATGATTCTTTTTGCCTTCTTAATCCGCACATCTACCTTTCAGACTTTCCTTGCTTCAAAAGCAACTGATTACCTGAGTAAAGAGTTGCAAACAGATGTAAAAATAGACGCAGTTTCAATAACTTTTTTTGATGAAGTCGCTATTGAAGGATTCCTTCTAAAGGATCTTGAACAAGATACACTATTGGCTGCAAAAACAATTTTTGCTGGAATTTCCATTCTCGACTTCCAAAAGAAGTATTTCAAATTAACATCTGTTATTACGAATGAAGCATATGTCCATATTAAAAGAGATGAAAAGGGTTTGACTAATACTCAATTTCTGAAAGACTATTTCGCAAAAGAACCATCCAAAGAAAATAAAATCATTTTTGAGCTATTGTATGGTGAATTGATCAACTCACATTTCAAGTATGATGATGCAAGACATAAAAAAAGAAAAGGATTTGGCATTGATTTCTTCCATATCGATGCTTCCGAAATATTTGGTGAGATAGCAAATGTCACTGTCATAAAAGATATAGTCAGTGGCGATATAAGCAAAATCGCATTTAAAGAAAAATCAGGTTTTCAGCTGGAAAACCTACTCTCTTCTGTTCAGGTCTCGCCTCGTGGAGTATTTCTTTCCGAAGTGACAATTACTACAAAACAATCTTCTCTATTTTCACCATCGTTCAAAATGCTATCGCAGGAATATCCAGACTTTAAACACTTTGTAGACAGCATTGAATTCGATGCCTCAATCGCAAAAAGTAAAGTGTCGTTATCAGATATTGCGTACTTCAGTCCTTTTCTCTCTGGTATGAATGATGTTATTTCTGTCAGCGGCAATTTATCGAATAATGTGAAAAATTTGAAAATCAAAAATTTAGACTTTCGGTATAGAAACAAAACACATTTAAAGGGAAATATAGACTTGCCAGACTATAGAAACATTGATAAGGCGTTCATACACGAGAATCTATCTTACGCATATGTTGACATCGAAGAACTAGAAAAGCTCAGATTGCCTAAGAGCTTTGAGAACAGATATATTTTAATCGATAAGAAATTAAGGCAACTTGAATATTTTGAAGGTACGGGACTGAGATTTGATGGATATCTCAGTCAATTTGTAATTGCTGCAAATCTAGTAAAAACTAAACTTGGAAATGTAAGACTCAATAATGGTGTTATGTTTACCGAATTCGATAAGGGGTATGCTTTTCAACGATCGGAGGCAGCAAAATATGATGTAAAAATAGAACAG
>JALRKF010000061.1 GCA_023254905.1 Crocinitomicaceae bacterium
GTCAGCATCACGGATTTGAATAATATTTTCCATGTAACTATCAACATACTCGTCTTGAATATCAAGAAACGAACAAAGAACTATTAGATGTGAAGCCTCGGTAACTTGAGATTGACCATATGATGCTAATTTGAGTTTGCCGCGAATTACCGGATCCTCAATAATAAGATACTTTAAGGGTTGCAAACCATAGGATGTCGGGACCAAACGTAATGATTCTTTGATGATGCTTAATTGCTCATCATTCAACTTTTTTGAGGCATCATATTTTTTGACAGCATAGCGCCAATTTAAGTCTTCAATTATTTTATGCATTTGCTTCGAGATTCATAGGAACATCCAAAAGTAATACCTTCGATTTTTCTAACGCAGTAATTTGTAATTCTTTTGTAGTTGGAATGCCAATTGCATCTCGCCTGCCGAGCTCCTGATTTTCGATTTTTATTAATCCCTCTATTACCATCAAATAAGAACCATTTCCTTCAATTTGATTCACATAGGATAGATTGTGCCCTTTTGAAATATTTCCTTTCAATATCCAAGCATTTTGATGGATCCAAACCCCCATATCTTCTGAATTTGGACTTACAATTTGAACCCAATCATTTTTCAACTCATCATCTTGAATCTTTTGCTGATCGTATCTTGGTTCCACATTTCGTTTATTCGGGAAAATCCAGATCTGAAAAAGATTTAATTCTTCATCCTCATTTTTGTTATACTCGCTGTGCATCACCCCGCTGCCTGCGCTCATTACTTGAACTTCACCTGCTTTTATCTCACCGGAGTTTCCCATATTATCCTCGTGATAAACACTGCCTTTCAGAGGAATTGTAATTATCTCCATGTTGTCGTGGGGATGCGTAGGAAAACCCATCCCAGGAGCCACAATATCATCGTTCAATACTCTTAAAACACCAAAATGTAATTTTTCAGGGTCGTACCAACCTCCAAAACTGAAAGAATGTCGAGCTTTGAGCCACCCATGATCAGCAAATCCGCGATTATCAGCTGGATACAATTTATATTGAACTTCACTCATGATGTTTGTTTTTCAATTTACTTCCTGTTTATTCAAATAGTTCTCTCTTGGAGAAAAGTATTACAAAGATAAGCGAAACATACATTATATACCATGGTAAATAAAAGTAATTTGACATTTTCAGTTTTGCGCATTACCAAGCTGCATTTGGTGGATTGTCAGTTGTTAATTTGCAGTTCTCTGATAAATCCTTTTTTTTTGTAGAAAGCACTATCGATGAACAAGATTTTAATATTCTTTTTCTTTCTCTCATTCTCTGGTTTCGGACAGACTCCAACTTGGTCTGATGGAGTAGGAAAGATTATTTATGAAAACTGCACAAGTTGTCACAGGTCAGGAGGAATAGGTCCGTTTCCCTTGGAAAATTTTCAGCAAGCGAGTCCGATGGCATCGGCAATTGCGGCCGCTGTTGGGTCAAAGAGCATGCCACCATGGACACCAGATCCTGGCTACACAAACTTCGTTCATGAACGCGTAATGGCACAAGCTGATATTGATGCACTTTCGGATTGGGCAGCTAATGGTGCACCTGAAGGTGATCCCGCTGGAGCTCCACATCCGCCGAATTTTTTAGTAGGATCACAACTTGGAACACCAGATCTTACATTAACGATTCCAACTTACACTGTCTCAAGCAACCAGGATGTATACCGAAATTTTGAATTACCTTCGGGGCTTGCTCAGGCAGTATTTGCCAATGCTGTAGAAGTTGTACCTGGTAATTCTGAGATCGTACATCACGTATTGGTTTTTAGTGACTCAACGAACAATCCAATCAGTCCGAACAGTATGGGAGGAACCGGTTCTTCAGCGTCAGAACTCATCTATGGTTATACTCCTGGAGCCCAGCCATATTTCACGCCTGTAGGAACAGGATTCAGACTTTCTGCCAATACAAGAGTTATTCTACAAGTGCATTATGCACCAGGAAGTGCGGGACAAAGTGATGCAACAACGGTAAATTTCAAAACTGATGCAACACCACAAAGAGAGGTTAAAGTAGATCCCATTTTGAATCATTTCAATATGACTAATGGACCTCTTTATATACCTGCAGATCAAGTTGAAACATTTAATCAGCAATTCACGGTTCCCGGTAATTTCACCTTACTTTACACATTTCCACACATGCATCTGATTGGAAAAAGTATTCGTTCATGGGGCAATTTACCAATAACAGGCGATACCGTCCGGTTAATAGATATTCCGAAATGGGATTTCCATTGGCAGGATAATTTTGTTTTCCAAAATGCTATACCAATTCCAATCGGGACGGTACTAAAGTCCGAAGCGGTTTATGACAACACAGTTAATAATCCTGAAAACCCTTCTAATCCGCCACAAAATGTTTCTGCCGGGGAAGGTACATTCGATGAAATGATGTTCGTTTTTTTCGCCTATATGGATTACCAGAATGGTGATGAATTCTTGATCATTGATGATCGAATAGTGGCGAAGGGAGGAACAATTATTTGCCCTGGCCATACAACTCGACTCGAGACGATTCAGGGAACAGGCTATAACTATCAGTGGTATTTAGATGGAGCAATTCTTACGGGTGCTAATAATTATTTTTTCGAAGCATCAATGGCTGGAGATTACACAGTAGAAATTACCCTGGGACCTAATGTTACATTATCAGATCCAACCACCATAATCGTGAATACACCGCCAGTCGCAGTAATAACACCGCCTGGAAATACTGTAATACCGAATGGAGGGGTAATTACCTTAGCTGCGAATACAGGTACTGGTTATACGTATCAATGGTATTTGGATGGCACTGCAATATTTGGTGCTACATCAGATACATATGATGCATCAATTGGGGGTGATTACACAGTAGGCATCAATAATGGTTGTTTTAGTTTATCCAACGTGCAAACTCTTACCGATGAAGCAACAAGTATTTCTCACATTGAGGATAATTTGATTACCATTTATCCGAATCCTTTCAATTCAACAACATTGTTGGTAGCGAATGGCGATTATAAATATTCTATTAGTGATCTAACAGGTAAGATTGTTCTCACGGGGAGTGTTACGAATGGAGAGAACAAGTTGTATTTACAACAATTAAATCGAGGGATGTACATCTTGAAATTAGAAAGAGATTCAAAAGTTACATTCATTGAACGTATAATTAAGAAGTAAAAAGAAAGGGGCTCAGACGAGCCCCTTTTTTATTTCAATAAACTTACATGTCCTCTTCTTTGGTGACGGCCTCCTAGCTCATCTCTGAAGGTAACTGTCCAGGTATAAGTTCCATCCTGTGCCAGGTCACCATTGTTCATCTTGCCGTTCCAAGCACCAAATAATTCGCTAGTTTCAAAAACCAGATCACCCCATCGATTGAATATTCTAAACTTATACCATTCATCTGATATTCCAAACCCCTTTGGAAAGAAGGATTCATTAAAATTATCATAATCGGGTGTAAAGGCATTTGGTACATATAATTCAAATGCAGCGTCCATAAAGACAATCATTGTTATCGAATCATCGCATCCAGCCGGATTCATAGCGTGTAGAGTTACTTCATAATTACCGGCATTTTCATATTCATGAGATGGATTTACGAGGGATGAAGTTTCTCCATCACCGAAGTTCCAGTCAAAGGATGTTCCATTTATACTTTGATTATAGAAATCTATTTCTGGTTCCATCATGGAGCCAAAGAATGTTGAAGCATTAAAATTTGCAATTACCTGGAAGTTGACATTTACCGTATCGTTATCAGTTAGTATTGCTGTACAACCATTGTTATCAGTTACTGAGAGAGAAATGGGATAAATACCTCCATTTGGATATATATGAATCGGACTTATTTGATTGCTGAAATTTCCATCCCCAAAATTCCAGGCATAAATCCAAGACGGGTCATTAGTTCCAAGGTTACTTAATATTACGGATTCTCCTGGACAAATGTCATCACTTGAGAGCCCAATTGAAATGTTAGGAAGTGGGTTTACAATAATGTTCAGTGTATCATAAATTGATTCTCCACATCCATTTGTTGCAGCAATAACATATTGGGTAGATTGAGTTGGATATTCGGTTAAAGGTTGATCTGTTGGACAAGCGGGACAGTGTAACCAGTTTAAAACAACGGTGGTGTCATTACCAGTGTACTGCGCATTTAATATAATTGGATCACCAGCACATGAGATACCAGTGCTTATTGAAGAAGTTAATTCATTTTGGTTCATAACAAATACATCTACATTCACACCTAGTTGTATGGTACAACCGTTATCATCGGTAACATCAACCAAATATGAAGCATTAACCATCGGATTCACTGTGATTCCGGCAGATGACTGGCCGCCCGGAGTCCACTGATAACTGTAATTACCCGTACCACCGCTTATTTGTGTATTTATAATTAGGTTTGATCCTGGACATATTATAGTGTCATTTGTGATTTGTCCCGCAAGCTGTGGTGGATCAAATAGTGTTATACTTCCATCTATTTGACACCCATTGGAATCAGTAACTGTGATGGTATAAGTACCTGACGGCAAGTTATATTGATTACTACTAGTCGGGCCATTCCACCATTGATAGCTATAGGGCCCAACACCTCCATTTGCGGTGCTCTGAACAGCTCCTGAACCATTTCCAAAACAGTCCGGATCAACTCCTGCAAGCGTAACGTTCAGTTGACTTGGTTCCGTAATAATTGCTTGTGTAGAGTCCTGACAACCATTGAAGTCAGTAATAGTGACTACATAAGTTCCAGAACCAAGGCCACTCGCCACTGAACCATTTTGAATTGGAATTGTATTCCACGTGTACGAATATGGACCGATACCACCAGAAACTCCTGCATACGCTATGCCTAATGAATCTCCGAAACAAAGATTATTTTCAACGCTGTCTACATTAGCTATTACTGAGGTTGGTTCATTTATCATAAAAGTAAGTGTAGTATCACACCCCATAGAGTTAATAATAATCACTTGATGCATTCCAGGGGCAAGATTGTTAATCCAATTTTGCGCAACTGGTGCTGCTAAATCCCAGGAATATGTTGCTGGCAAATACGGTCCGGCCATATTTACTGTTGCTGAACCATTAGTGTCTCCGAAACAAAGGACATCATTGGTATTAATACTAATTGAGTTCGTAAATGGTTCGAAGCTAATTAACATTGAATCAGTATTAGGCGTGCAGCCATTATTACCTGTTGTCGTGAGGTAAAGTGTAACAATTCCAGCTGCAATTTCAGTTGCCGTAGCTGTGTAAATTGCGTTGAGGTCTGTATTTGATGGTGAGAATGTACCTGAACCACCGCTCCATATTCCTCCTGTTGCAGTTTGTATACTGCCATTTAATTGTATAAATCCGGGATTCTGTTGACAAGTGCTTTGATTTGGCCCTGCATTCGCTAAAATAGGCAGTGCATCCTGCACTACAATAACTGTATCATATGCTACCAGGCACCCGGATGAGTCTGTTACTTGTACAGAATAGTTACCATTTGTTCCTATGATGGCTTGTGTTGTTTCATTGGTATTCCACAAATAACTGTATGGAGCTGTTCCTCCGGAAGGGGTTGCTGTTAATACTTGACCAGGTTCACCGAAGCATAGGTGTGTGCTGTCAGGGTCAATATCAACACTAACGGGATTTATAAAAGAAACTCTTATAGTGTCACAGAATGGAATTGGATTACACCCACCAATGTCAGTTCCACAAACTAAATAATCTACAAAGGCTGGAGGATTATTTGGAGCATTAACATAGGTCGTATCACAACCGCTCGTGCAAGATAACAAGTAATCGAAATCTCCTTCTAGTCCAGGAGCGATACTAGTCCAAGTCATAGATGGTTCATTATAATATTGAGCATGAATAAATCCTTGACAAGCACTATTCAGAGTAATGTCAGGTCCTATAATGGGCTCAGAATATGATGTGATCGTAAATTCGTTGGAGTTATTTCCAGGTTTACAGAACGTCAAATGATGAGGACCAACCCCAGTTAAACAGATAGGACTTCCTACAGGTGTTATTGGTCCACAATTAATTTGGTAAAATAAAGCTCCAGGAGGAACGGCCCCTCCTGTAATATCAAAACTAACTGCAATCGCACTAGGGTGTAATGTAATGACAAACTCCAAACAATTATCTGGGTTGGTGGTTCCGCAACAATTACCATCTCTAACTATGAATGGACTGATCCAGGATTGATTTGGTGAAGTGCTCAGATCTACAATTGATACAGGAACTAGACTGTCACAGTATTGGGCATTAGCAATAGTAGAGGTTAGAATTAAGATAAAATTAAAAAGTAGGATACGGGTATGAGAAGCATGTGTAATCATAGCAAGAGGTTTAGAAGGTTTGTACTAATAAAACGCTATGAAAATTTAAAGGGTTGCTATGAGTGCATAATAAAAAATTAAATCCTTCCCTTCTTCTTAAGGCTTGAAACAGTCTGAAAAAAGCTTTATTGAAAGCCCAAGAGGAGCAAAATCATCAGAGAACTCCGAGACTGTCTAGTTCTTTTTCATCCACTGTTGGGGGAAAGACTCCATTCGATAATTTATACAAAATGAAGTTTGCCGCGAGTTGTGCCGACTCTCTTGATTTAAACCCAATATTCCCTTGAATAGAAGGTATATGAATCTGATTAATTACCATGGTGTTTCCATCAAATATTTGATATCCCCAGCCAATTGAATCCGTGAATATAAGACGCGCTGAGAATGCTTTTTTTTCAATTACTTCAGTTTCAATAGAGTCTGTTGATGATTCCGGAATCGAAAATTTTTCATCAATGTGTTCCTCGTTCGTACAACTGAGAATCATGGCAAAGAATAAGAAATGAAAAAAATGCTTCATTACAATTTTAGAATACGGGTATAGAAATTATCTTTTTGGTGATTAATAAAGTAATAACCTGAGGGTAAACTTAGCAACTCAACTTTTGTTTTCTGCGTAAGATTGGTTATTTGAATCTCAGAAGTAACATCTTCCCCTGAAGAATTGTAGATCTTTAAGTCCTTTGTATTGAATGATCTGTCGATCACAAAGAAGTCGCTTGTTGGATTCGGGTAGACATTGACATTACTGTATTCAAGATCATCTTGTCCAATTATTCTCGTGTAGGAGTAGAAGTCATCATAGAAGGTACCATTATTTCCATACCCCATTCCCACAAATGCAAGAAAATCAATGGTAAAGGCAATCGCATTAGATCTTCCTGGTCCTATAAAATCTGCTCGCTGAACCCAGCTATCATTGAAGAAATTATATTCCCAAAGATCATTTTGATATTGGTAGTTAATATCTTCTCCGGTGCATATGAATGCTTGTGGAAACATACCCCAACCTACGGCTGCTTTTCTGGGTGTTCCAGGAAAATCTGAACGCTGGATCCATTGATCAAGAATAGGGTCGTATTCCCAGAAATCATTTTTATATACCCCATCATCACCTGTTCCAACATAACCTGCTCCTCCCATGGTGAAACCAACAGCTTCTTTTCTCGCCGTTCCGCCAAAATCGGCGACCTGAGACCAAGTATTGGTTTGAGGGTCATAACGGTAAAAATCTCTTGTTAAGCCAGAGGCATCTTGTCCTGTCCCAACATAGCCTTTATTATCTAATTCGAAAGAAACAGCTTCTCGTCTTGGAGAACCAATGAAGTCTGCCTTTTGTGACCATGTCATAGAAGTTGCATCGTATTCCCAGAGGTCATCGAAAAACCCATTAGACTCCCCTTGACCAAGACAAATATATCCTTTGTTATTTAAGCTGAAGCCGGATGCAGATGCCCTATCTAAACCATCAAAGTTCAATCCTCCCAAAGATGTTTCATCATCCCAGTCATCCTGAAACAAAGTGTATGAATATGTTTTACGAGTAAATCCAAATCCGTCAAATCCTCCACAGACAAATCCGTCACCATTTGCATTAAAGGTAGCTCCAGCAGAGCGAGGAGCTCCATTAACAGAATCTTTAAAGGTCCATACATCCTGTGCGAACACTCCTGCACAGAACATCGAAATAGTGAATATTAAAGACCTTCCTTTCATTTCTTTACAGA
Source organism: Crocinitomicaceae bacterium (assembly GCA_023254905.1). Classification (GTDB taxonomy): domain Bacteria; phylum Bacteroidota; class Bacteroidia; order Flavobacteriales_D; family Crocinitomicaceae; genus UBA4466. Next base: position 8,100 of record JALRKF010000061.1, read on the forward strand.
GATTTGGGTTTTAGCGATAAGGCTTCCTTCTCTAAATGCAGCTAGTATGTAATTACCATCTGCAAGTGTGCTCACATCAATTTGTGAAGTTTGATACGACAATAATTGAATTCTACCAGCGAAATCGTAAAATCGCAACTCATCAAGCTGAGTGTCAGATTGAATACTCACAAGTGTGCTAGATGGATTCGGAAAAACGTTTACGGTAAATTGATTTTCATTTAAACTCAATCCCTCAAGAGGCGTATACATGTACATACTCTGCTTTTTCCCTGAGTATCCGTCTCCTAAACCAACGTAACCATTTCCTAACAGAGTGAATCCTACCGCCCATTTTCTTCGACTACCAGAGTAATTATCTCTAACTTCCCAATGATCCTCATAAGGATTATATTCCCACAGATCGTCAAGTAAACCCCCATTGTTACCCATACAAACATAACCTCTCTGATCGATGGTGAATGTTGCAGCTCCTGATCGCTCGCTGGCCGGTAAACTAGATCTTTGAATCCATAAATTATTACTTGGTTTGTATTCCCAGATATCATCACGATACATATCGTTATCCGTACCTAAGCCCACAAAAGCAGAATTGTTAATAGTAAAGCTCGCTAGTTGATACCTGACACCGCCAGGGAAGTTTGCTCTTGGCGACCAAGAGTTAGATGCCGGATTGTATTCCCATAGATCACTTCTGTAAGCGTTAGGGCCAGCTTTACCACAGCAAACATATCCCTTGCCATCAACGCTGAATGCCGTGGCGAAATAAATACCGTTGCCAAAGTTCCCTGGATAATTTGCAATTGATGTCCATGTGTTTGAAGCAGGATCATACCTCCAGAAATCGCTCAATGTTGTTCCGAAAGAAGACTGCTCATGAGACATTCCTGTTCCGACATATCCGTACGCTCCGGCTGAAAAAGCTACAGCATTTCTCCTTGCAGAACCAGGTAAGTTAGCAACCTGGGTCCAAGTATCCAAAATAGGGTCATATTTCCAGAAGTCATTTCTGACTTGCTCAGCGGTATCAACTCCGGTGCCCACATAAGCATAATCATCCACAGTGAACGAAACGGCTCTTGTTCTCTTTAAACCTGTGAAATCAGATTTTTTCGTCCAGAAATTCATAGTCTGAGCATTCAGGTAGTACAAACCGAAGAACATGAATATAAGTAGTATAAATTGCGTTCTCATGCTTTAATATTTAACTGTCTTTTTCGTTTCAAGCAATTGCCCTTTGTATAGAATTGTAATTAAATAATTTCCGCTCGGCAGAAGAGCTGTATTAATCGGATTTTTAAGATCTTCTCCTAAAATTCTGAGTACTTCCTTTCCCTTGTAATTAATGAACTGCAAGGAAACATGCTCTAATCCGTCATTGAATGCACTTAGGTCAACTTTGACGAATTCACTGTATGGGTTCGGGAAGATCGTAATTTTCTCCAAATCTAGGTTTGTTGTAGCTAATGTTTGATCGAACATCCAGAAGTCTTTAAAGTTCGTTCCATTTGTACCTAGCCCTAAGTAAGCTAAACCATTAACCGTTGTTGCAGCCATATATCTTCTTGCAGAACCTTTGAAGTCAAGTATTTGTGCCCAAGTATTTGTACCAGGATCGTATTCATACATATCGTCGTAATTTGTTCCGCTCGAGAAATTGTCTCCACAAAGGATATATCCCTTACCATTCAAACTAAACCCAGTCGCTTCCATACGAGGTGTAGGTCCAACATTAGCCATTTGTTGCCATGTATTCGTATTTGGATCATATCGCCAGAAGTCATTCTGTGAATTCCCCCAAGAGCTAAATCCACCAGTTCCAACATAACCATAACCATCTAATTCAAATCCTACTCCGGACACACGTCCAGAAGTGGGCATGGTGGCGATCTGCATCCACGTATTATTTGAAGGATTATATCTGTAGAAATCATTGTACATTGTTCCGCCCGATTGTGGCTCACCAGTTCCAACATAACCAAATTCTCCAATAGCAAATCCAACGGCACCCCTTCTCGGTAATCCGGGAAAATCGGCTATCTGCTGCCAAGTGTTTGTCTGAGGGTCATAACGGAAAAAGTCCTGCGTTAAATTATTACCTGATGCGGTAATCCTTCCTGTTCCAACATATCCAAAATTATCAATAACGAATCCTGATGCATGATAAACAGGACCACCACCGTAGTCCGCCTTCTGACTCCAAGTATTGCTTGAGGGATCGTATTCCCACCAGTCACCAAAAAGGATATTTGTACCAGCACCGTTGTAGTGCCCTTGTCCTGTGTAAATTTTATTTCCAATGGTAAGCATTGGCGTTCTATGGCGTGCCTCACCTCCAAAATCTGAAAGTTGTACCCATCCGTAGCTGAATCCAAAATGGTAAAAAAGTAGTGCTATGCTCGTAATGAAAAATCGCATTATTTCTTGATGATTTTTTGATTTTCTATCTTACCATTAACAAATTCAATACGAATGAAGTACATTCCATCTGGATGGTCGGTGATGTCAAAAATATCGTAGGAAATCATTTTTTGAATTTCTTCACCTCTGAGATTTAATAGGGAAACAGATTTAATTTGATGATCTGACTCAATGTTTAAATAACCCTGTGTAGGATTAGGAAAAACTTTGGTCATCTTTGATGGAATTTCGTTCACAGAAACAAGTTCGGTAGAAGAAATATTAAGTGTGTAGTCTCCATTTAAATTGCCCCATCCCTCAACGATGATAAAAACAGTATCGTAGCCAATTACATTGACAGTGCATTCTGAAGAAGTTCCGCACGAGGGGTGATCGTCATTCGCATTGAGAATATTACCATATTTATCCGTAACTGTGAGGTGGGTATCGAAAGATGAACCGCAGAGAGAGGCTGTAATACCTTCATCTGCTGCCTGAACCACATATTCGTAATAAACATCAGAAGAGCTATAGATTGGGTGTTGATTTGTATAGCAAACTGAATTGCTGTGATTATCCGTGTAGGGTAGAG
>JALRKF010000142.1 GCA_023254905.1 Crocinitomicaceae bacterium
AAGACAATTCGAGGGGAGTAGTAAAACATACTCCCCTAGAATTAAATCGCCGATTGAGTGATAATTTTAATGCGAATGTCTTTTTAAAAAGGGAGGATCTTCAAGTCGTTCGTTCTTACAAATTGAGAGGGGCGTATAATAAGATTTCCCGATTGACTAAACCTCAGCGCTTTCACGGTGTTGTTTGCGCGAGTGCTGGAAATCACGCTCAAGGAGTAGCTTATGCTTGTACTTTGCTTCAGATCAAAGGGGTGATCTATATGCCTATCACAACACCGAAACAAAAGATTTCGCAAGTTGAAGTTTTTGGGAAAGGATGGTGTGAAATAAGGTTGTTTGGAGATACCTTTGATGATGCTCAAATGGCAGCTCATCAATTTTGTGAATTGAATAAAGCGACCTTCATTCATCCATTTGATGATAAGGATGTTATTGCTGGACAAGGGACTGTTGGTTTGGAAATCCTCTCGGATGCTGTTGGTCAAATAGATTATTTACTCGTTCCTGTTGGTGGAGGTGGTTTGGCAGCTGGAATCTCTACTGTGTTTAAAAAAATGAGTCCCAATACAGTATTGATCGGAGTAGAACCGGAAGGTGCTCCTTCCATGCAGTTCGCTTTGAAAAAGGGCGAGCCAACCTCGCTTAACACCATTGATAAATTTGTAGATGGTGCAGCTGTAAAACGGGTGGGTGAACTGAATTTCGACCTCTGTAAGGATTCCTTAAATGAAGTCGTTTCCGTTCCGGAAGGAAAGGTCTGCTCTTCAATATTGGAACTGTACAATAGTGATGCGATGGTGGTAGAGCCTGCTGGAGCATTGACAATCGCAGCTTTGGATCAACTGACTGAACAGCTGCGAGGCAAAACAGTCGTATGTGTTGTCAGTGGAGGGAATAATGATATCAACAGAACGGAAGAGATTAGAGAAAAGGCGCTTTTGTATGAAGGGAAAAAACACTATTTCGTGATAGAGTTTCCTCAGAGACCGGGTGCCTTGAAAGAATTTGTGTCCGATGTCCTGGGAGAGAAAGATGATATTACTTATTTCCAGTTTACGAAGAGAAACAACAAGGAAAACGGTCCTGCAGTAGTGGGTGTCGAGCTTGAATCTCAGCACAATTTGGAGCTTCTTAAAAATAATTTGTCAGGTAAGAACTTCGGTTTTACTTACCTCAATGATGATACGTTGCTTTTGAATCAATTGGTGGGGTAAGACACTAATTTCGTATTTTTAGCTCTGTGAACAGAAGAACTATCAATGCCGTTGTAATACTGGGGATACTCTCTCTTGCGAGTATTCTTTTGATTCAGATGATCTCGATCAATAAGACTGCCGCTATCCAGGAGAACAGTGTGATCATTCAGCAACGCGAAGACAGCTTAAACCTGATTCACTTCAAGGACAGGACGTACATTGCGTTGAGAGATGTGCTGACGCAGATTCAGATCAATACTTCTGACAGCTCGGATGTTTTTCAGGCAGTACAGCAGATCGATACCAATTACTTTAAGGTTGATTTCAATACAGATTTGACGTCCTTTCAGTTGGAGACATGGTTAATGAGGGAGTTCTACAATCAGAATCTCCATCATGATTTCGCGTACTCCATCTATGACTGTTTTGACAGTGTAACTACGTTTAGTCATTTGATTCGCTATTCCGGAACAGAGTTCCAGGCAGACAGTTCAGTTCAAGTGGAGCGCCCTTCTTACGAGTTTGAGAACATGGATCATTACTTCACGGTTTACTTTCCAAATACGCAGTTCGGTAACTCAGGTGTTGAAACAGACGGTGGTTATTCGCCCTACACATATTTGATTGTGATCGTGCTCTTAGTGCTGTTATTCTTCGGATACGCTATGGTTGTTATTTTCCGTCAGAAAAGATTATCGGAAGTCAAGACCGACTTTATCAATAACATGACACATGAGTTGAAAACACCTATTTCGACGATTGGTCTTTCGGCAGAGATGATCCTGAGAACAGATTTTAAAGACGATCCCGATAAGCTGAAGCAGTATGCAAGTTTAATCTTTAAAGAGAACAAACGATTGGAGAATCAGGTGGAGCGTGTATTGAATGTTGCGAAGTTGGATAAAGAAAAGATTTCATTGAAAAAAGAGTCTGTAAACATTCATGAATTACTGGAAGAAGCAAAAGATAATTTTGAGTTTAACTCTAGTGAGAAGGGTGGAAAGTTCGAGCTCGATTTACATGCAGATAACTATAAAATTAATGTAGATCCTGTACATATCACAAATGTGGTTTATAACCTGATTGATAATGCTGTTAAGTACTGTGAGAAGGGGCCTTTGATAACAGTGCGCTCATGGAGCGAAAAAGCACATTTCATCTTTGAGATTGAAGATAACGGAATCGGGATCAAACGAGAGAATATCAAAATGATCTTCGATAAGTTTTATCGTGTGCCAACAGGTAATTTGCACAACGTAAAAGGCTTCGGACTCGGTTTATATTATGTGAAGTTGATCATTGAGGAGCATTCAGGCACTATCAATGTGAAAAGTACCCTTGGAAAAGGCACAGTATTTACCGTTAGGATTCCCATAAATTAATCTCGCTTTAAGTCAGCCATAGGCTGAGGATACAATCCGTCTCGAGAAATGCTTTTACCACGCTTATGAACCATGATCCTTTCATTGGCGAGCTGACTGTCGATCACAGCGTTTATCAAGTAATATTTATTCGCTTCAAACATTACCGTATAGGTTCCTTGGAATTTGTTCTGCCCGATTTTGAAAAAGACAGAGTCCTTCTCAATTTGAATAGAAATAGGGACTGCAGTAACTTCAACGATGTTGTCACCTACATCCATGCTGTAGCTCGGAATGATCCCTGAATAGGACTTCATGTATTTGCGCTTAAGATTTACCTCTTTCTGTCCAAATGACAATAATGGAAGTACAAGGGCAAATATGAATGTCAGTTTTTGCATCATTACGAAGATATCAAATTTTCCAGAGCGCTCCCAATAGTCCAAATTATCAACATTTTGTCCACTTACGAACATTCGAACAGAAGTTATTCTCAAAACTTATAATTTCGAAGATTGAGCAAAACTATTTCGATGGAACAGTACCACAAATTACTTCAACACATACTTGAGAACGGAACGAAAAAAGAGGATCGAACAGGGACAGGGACGATCTCAGTTTTTGGTTATCAGATGCGCTTTGATCTTACTGAAGGATTCCCCTGTGTAACGACTAAAAAACTGCACTTAAGATCTATCATCCATGAGCTTTTATGGTTCATAGCAGGAGACACCAATATCGAGTACTTAAAAGAGAACAACGTGTCGATCTGGGATGAGTGGGCTGACGAGAATGGAAATTTAGGTCCAGTTTACGGATACCAGTGGAGAAACTGGCCTGACGGAAATGGAGGTACTATCGATCAGATCCAGAAGCTCGTTGACGGTTTGAAAAACAATCCTGATTCAAGAAGACACATTGTCTCGGCGTGGAATGTTGCTGATGTCGACAACATGGCCTTGCCCCCTTGCCATACAATGTTTCAGTTTTACGTGTCTGATGGTAAGTTGAGTTGTCAGCTTTATCAAAGAAGTGCAGACACTTTCCTAGGAGTTCCTTTTAATATCGCTTCTTATGCATTATTTACAATGATGCTAGCTCAGGTTGTTGGATTGGAGCCGGGAGAATTTGTGCATACATTCGGCGATGCGCACTTGTATACGAACCATCTAGAGCAGGCTGAATTACAATTGTCAAGAGATCTCCGCCCTCTTCCTACTATGAAGATCAATCCTAATGTCAAGGATATCTTTAGCTTTAAGTACGAAGATTTTGAGTTGTTGAATTACGATCCCCATCCACATATTAAAGCGGCAGTTGCAGTATAAGAATTTTACATGAAGGTTTCTCTTATTGTAGCGGTTGATGCCGAAAGCGGAATAGGCAAGGATAATGACCTTATGTGGCACTTGCCAAAAGACATGAAGTTCTTTAAAGATAAGACTTCAGGTCAAATCGTAGTGATGGGGAGAAAAAACTATGAATCAATTCCTAAAAGATTCAGACCGTTACCAAAAAGAGAGAACGTTGTTCTTACAAAGAATAAAGATTTTGAAGCCGAAGGATGTAAAGTCTTTCACTCACTGAATGAGTGTTTGATCGCTTACGAAAATGAAGAAGAACGCACAGTGTTCATTATAGGTGGAGGAGAGATCTACCGCTTGGCACTGGAAGAAGATGTAGTGGACGAAATGTTCATTACACACATAAACAAAGCATATGGTGCTGACACTTTTTTCCCTCAATTCGATGCGTCGAAATGGGAGGTGTCTAACCTATTCGAACAGCCTATTGATGAAAGGCATGATGCTTCATTTACTGTGAAGCAATATTTGAAAAAATGAAACTCTGTATAGCTGAGAAACCAAGTGTGGCAAAAGATCTTGCCGAAGTACTCGGTGCCACCCAAAGGCACGACGGGTATTACGAGGGTAATGGCTATTACGTTTCCTGGACCTTTGGGCATTTATGCACGCTCAAGGAACCACATGATTACCGTGAGAACTGGAGGTACTGGAAGCTTGAAGACTTGCCGATCGTTCCACCTAAATTTGAGATCAAATTGATCGATAATTCCGGGGTAAAAAAACAGTTTCACGTTATTGAGCAGTTGGTAACCAAAGTAGATGGGGTAATAAACTGTGGGGATGCCGGCCAGGAAGGAGAGCTCATCCAGCGATGGGTGTTACTGAAGGCAAAATGCAAGGTGCCGATCAAACGATTGTGGATCTCTTCATTGACAGAGGAAGCGATTCGTGAAGGATTCCAGAAGTTGAAAGAAGGATCAGATTACGACAATCTCTACAAAGCTGGAAGTGCAAGAGCGATAGGAGACTGGATGCTTGGAATCAATGGAACACGACTTTTTACGAAGAAGTTTGGAAGGGGTAAAACAACCTTGTCCATTGGTCGCGTGCAGACGCCAACCTTAGCGATGATCGTTGAGCGTCAAAAAGAGATAGATGCATTTGTTTCAGAAACTTACTGGGAGCTAAAGACTGTATACAAGGAAACAGAATTTAGTTGTCAAATAGACCGATTAAAAAGTAAGGACCGTGCAGATAAAGGATTGGAATATCTGAAACAGTACGAGTTCAGAATCGAGAGCTACGAACAGAAGGAAGGGAAAGAAGGAAACCCTAGGCTGTACGATTTGACGTCGTTGCAGGTAGATGCCAACAAGAAGTTCGGTTTCTCCGCTGAAGATACCTTGAAATACGTGCAGTCGCTTTATGAAAAGAAGTTGGTAACGTATCCTAGGGTTGATACCACTTACCTACCTTCAGACATCCATCCGAAGGTTCCGAATATATTACGGGGTCTAACGTTTTACTCAAGATTTACGGAAAGTGTCCTATCGAAACCAACACCAAAATTGAAATCTGTTTTCGATGATAAAAAGGTAACGGATCACCATGCGATTATTCCGACAGGGGTGCAGCCATCTGGAATTACACCTGAGGAGCAAAAGATATATGATCGCATCTCTAAAAGATTCATAGCGGCATTTTATCCACCTTGTACCGTTTCAAATACAACTGTAATCGGAAAAGTGGATGCGCTTGAGTTCAAAGTCACGGGTAAACAGCTCATCAAACCTGGATGGCGTGAAGTTTACGCTGCTGACAAGCCATCGAAAAAGGATGATGATAAGATCATGCCTTCTTTTGAAGAAGGGGAGAGTGGTCCACATGAACCTTTTATTCACGAAGGAAAGACATCCCCGCCAAAATATTACACGGAAGCGACATTGTTGAGAGCTATGGAAACTGCAGGTAAGCAGGTGGATAATGATGAAATGCGTGAGTTGATGAAGGATAACGGAATTGGTCGTCCTTCAACACGTGCGAATATCATTGAAACACTCTTCCGGAGAAGATATATCGAAAAGAAGAAAAAGAATATTCTTGCTACAGACACTGGTATGGCCTTGGTCGATACAATCCAAAATGAGCTACTCAAGAGTCCGGAATTGACGGGGCAGTGGGAACGTAAACTTCGACTAATGGAGAAGGGAGAGTACCAGATCGATGTGTTCAAGAATGAGTTGTATAAGATGGTACGGGAGCTGACAGATGAGGTAATTTTCAATCAGCCCGCTGTATTGAATTACACTTCTGTTCCATCCGAGGGAGGAAAGCCAAAACGCAAAAAAGTGGAGGTTGATTTTGGAGCATTGAAATGTCCAAAATGTAAGAGTGCAGATCTGATCAAGGGAAAGACTGCTGTCGGATGCTCAAATTATAAGACGTGTGATTTTATTCTTCCATTTAAATTAATGGGCAAAATACTCACGGATAAACAACTTCAGAGAATTCTAATAAAGAGAAAATCGCCTAAAATTAAAGGAATACATTTTAGCGGTGCAGAGAAGAAGGATGGTTACTTCGTTCTGGATGATTTGTTAAATATCACTTTTGAAGAGACTTGATGAAAATAGTTTATTTACTTCTTGTAATGGTCCCATTATTTTCATGCAAAGTTCACAGACAGAACAGAAATGACAGTAATGAAATAGTAAAGGATGTCCCTTTGGGTGATTCAGTTATTCATCTTGTGAAAGGAGATGGAATAAAGGATAATTATCTTTTAATGAATGTTCACGAAAATGAACAAACTGCCATTCATGCCATGGTTCGCGGCAGTATGAAGTATAGTATACCTTACGTATACTTGCATCACACAAGGCAAAGAAGGATCGTCTTTAGCTCGAGCGATAACACATATAGTATTGATCCAAATAGAATTTATACGCTTAACGGATGTATTAAAACCCTAAAGGATTCGATGACATTCTCTAAGGATGGATTAGAGCTTACTCACGCATTAGCGGAACAGATTACAGAGGAGCTAAAGGATAAACAATGGTTGATAGCGATGCACAATAATACGGACGGAAAGTATTCTATACTCAGTTATCAAGATGGAGGCGAAGAGGCGCAGAATGCCACGGACCTATATATCAATCCGAAAGAAGATTCTGATGATTTTGTGTACACTACTAATCGGCCCTTATTTGATTTCCTTAAACTTCAAAAGATTAATGTGGTTTTGCAATCAAAAGAAAGTTTTGTGGACGATGGTTCAATGAGTGTATATTGTGAGTTGAATAAGATACAATATGCGAATATTGAAACACAACATGGTCACCTCTCCAAACAATTACAACTACTTGCAGTAATTGTGAAATTCTTTGAATTATAGCAATCAACTTTTTCTTTTCAGGTCTTTCCAATTTTATTGGTTTCACAATCCGAGAATTACTAATTTTGAACCTTTAATTAACTATGGCTGATACACGATACAATCTTCGAGGAGTTTCCGCAGGCAAAGAGGATGTCCATAATGCAATAAAGAATGTTGATAAGGGACTTTTCCCAAAAGCATTTTGCAAGATTGTTCCAGATTATTTAACGGGTGATGAAAATTACTGTGTTGTAATGCATGCAGACGGAGCTGGCACAAAATCCTCTCTAGCGTACATGTATTGGAAAGAAACGGGTAACGAGGATGTTTGGAAAGGAATTGCTCAAGATGCCTTAATTATGAATCTTGATGACCTTTTGTGCGTAGGAGCAACAGATAATATCTTGCTTTCTTCTACAATTGGCAGAAACAAAAATCTTGTACCAGGAGAGGTTATTTCAGCGTTAATAAATGGGACAGAGGAATTACTTGAAGATCTTAGATCTCAAGGAATTGGAATTCATTCAACAGGAGGTGAAACGGCAGACGTGGGAGATCTCGTCCGGACAATTATTGTAGACTCCACCGTTGTATGTCGGATGAAGCGAGAGGATGTGATCTCTAACCATACTATTCGACCAGGCGATGTGATCATAGGTTTAGCTTCTTTTGGTCAGGCAACTTACGAGAATGAGTACAATGGTGGAATGGGAAGTAATGGACTCACTTCTGCGCGGCATGATGTATTCCTCAAAGAGCTTGCGTCGAAATATCCGGAGAGCTTTGACCCTTCGGTACCTGATGATCTAGTTTATTCTGGCTCAAGAGGTCTTACAGAAGGCACAGAAACTGAATTGGATGCGGGTAAACTTGTTTTGAGCCCTACTAGGACGTACGCGCCGATAATTAAGAAAATTTTGGATCAACACAGAGCCGATATCCATGGTATGGTTCACTGCTCAGGAGGTGCCCAAACGAAAGTATTACATTTTGTGGACGATGTGCATGTGATCAAAGATGATCTGTTTCCTATCCCACCATTATTTGAATTGATTCAAAAGGAATCTGGGACGGAATGGAAGGAAATGTACAAGGTGTTCAACATGGGACACAGAATGGAAGTTTATGTTTCTCAGGAGATTGCAGATAGCATCATAGAGATTTCAAAATCGTTTAACGTAGATGCTAGGATCGTTGGACGCGTAGAGGAGAGCAATAGAAAGAGACTTACGATCAAATCACCATACGGTGAGTTTGAATACGAATAACAATGAATGATCTTTTACAGAAATTAGAAGCGATTCACTTTCGTTTTCAGGAAGTTGGGAAGCTGATTGTTGATCCGGACATAATTGCGGACATGAAGCGGTATGTGAAATTGAATAAGGAATACAAAGACCTAGAAGAGATCGACAAAGTATATCACGAGTACAAATCAGTGATTGAAAATATTGCTTCAACTAAAGAGTTGTTGGAGGTTGAGACGGATCCTGAAATGAAGGAGATGGCCAAGATGGAACTGGATGAGCTGGAGACAAAACGTCCAGAAATGGAGGAGGATATCAAGTTCATGCTTATTCCAAAAGATCCGGAGGATGAAAAGAGCGCGATCGTCGAACTTCGTGCGGGAACCGGAGGAGATGAGTCGTGTATTTTTGTTGAGGACTGTTTCAGAATGTATACCATGTTCTTCAAGGAAAAGGGATGGACATACGAGGTGATCAATTCCACTGAAGGAGGGACAAAAGGATACCGAGAGTTGACAATGAATGTGGAAGGCCCAGCAGTATATGGTGAGCTTAAATTCGAATCAGGAGTGCACCGAGTACAGCGTGTTCCTGAGACTGAATCACAAGGCCGAGTGCATACATCAGCGATTACTGTTGCGGTCTTACCGGAGGCAGAAGAAGTAGACTTTGAGTTGAACATGTCCGATGTCCGCAGAGATACCTACCGGGCATCGGGAGCGGGAGGTCAGCACGTAAATAAGACGGAATCAGCGATCCGATTAACGCATATTCCAACAGGTGTTGTTGCAGAGTGTCAAGATGGACGTTCACAGCATAAGAACCTGGAGAAAGCGATTTCAATGCTACGCTCGAAATTGTACCAGATCGAATTGGAAAAAGCACAGGCCGAACGTGCAGCGCACAGAAAATCGCTAGTATCTACAGGTGACAGGTCTGCGAAAATTAGAACCTACAACTATCCACAAGG
>JALRKF010000065.1 GCA_023254905.1 Crocinitomicaceae bacterium
CCCGCATCTGCTTCTGGAAGACATCCAATTGTAGCGACGAGCGTTGGAGTAACGGGGTTTACATCGCGACATTGATACCTTATCGTTATACAAACACCTGGACCAGTTCCAGTAACCACTTGTGGACAGCCTGCATCACAACCATGATTTGTTCCAGTAGTGGTTATTACTGAACCACCAATGCCACAACCTTCATAAACTGTGAATATGTCGTCACTATTCGTTCCCCCGTTGTCACTCATATCTAACTGGGTTATATCCAAATATGCGACTTCATTTGCATCAGGACAAATACAAACCCAAAAATCGTCGTTATCAGCGAATACACCGGATATGGTACTAGACCCACATGTGTATGAGCCACTGCTTATGGTATTCGTGTTTTCAGTAGAAATGTCAAAATTTTGGCAATAAACACTGCTTCCACTAAGCCAAATAACAGCCACTAATAGAATGGGAATGTACCCGAGAAGTCTTCTAAAGTTGTACTTTTTCTTCATAATCAGTCATAGTAATAGGTTTACTTTAAAAGTAGTTCTAGCTTTCAGCTCGGCAAAGATACGACATTTATTATAAACCTAGTATTGTTAATTACGTTCAAACTACGATAAAGTTGCTTTTTCTTGTTATATGTTGGATTCCTAGTAGTTATCGGTTTTTAATATTCGCAAAGAAATTAAGCCTACAATTTAGCGGCGCCATTCCCTCGAGCTCTTCATCAGTATTCAGAGACTCTGCGTTATTATACCATGAGCTAATACATATCTTTGTTCGCTATTTTGTGTAAATCGCACGCAAAGGCCTACGGACAAGCTCAGGACCAAGAAAATTAAACTTTACAGGTGTGTTGGATCATAAAAAACGTTCTTTAGGTGAATAAAATCAAAACAGTCACCAAAAATATAGCAAAAATCGTGCACTTTTCTACTGGTTTTAACTAAAACCAGGAAAACAAAGGGAGACAAGAAAATGCAAGAATTGCTTTTTCTAAAATATTTTCCCAAAAATGGAACATTTTTCCAAGAATCAGCCGGTTTTTGTGAACCGATAACGCTCGTAATGAACTCGTTAATAGTTCACTACACAGAGAACAACCCTCTGAAGAGATCCATTAGATTTGGAAGCTCAATAAACGAAGTTGCCGCTTCTACTACCGATGTTTCTTCATCGCTGTTTACATCTTCTTCATCTATTGAAATTTCTTGAGATAGATTGCTAACAGATGTATTGCTAACACTGTACTGATTGTCGTATAGCGAAGTTACCGCCTCCATCATTTGCTGCTCGTTCACTAGCTTGCTGTCAAAGCTTACCTTGGCAACGTTAATTTCTCTTCCGTCTTCAAAATCTATCTCTACATCCGTAACGCCTGTAGTGCTTTTCAAGGCTTTCTTGATGGACCCTCCGCAGTTCATCTTGCACATCATTCCACTAACCTCCATTGTCATCATTTTATCGGCTTCAGCGGTCGCCGTAACTTCTGCTTGTGCTGTTGCCTCTGCTTCAGCTTCTGTATCACAGGTGTCGTCACAAGTGCACGCGAACAATGTGATTGCTAAGACCGGGAGATAAAGGAATTTTTTCATGTGTTGATTTTAGAGTAGGACGTAAATGTAGTGCGATTTGTTACAGCATGCAATTAAATTTTGTTAAAAGTTTGTTACCCAAGGATGAACAAATGCATACATGCAACGATTTCATGGCGGAGAAACCTATCTTTGCAAAAAAAGTTTACCTGTGGAAATTAAAAGTGCGGCATTCGTCATATCGAATACAGACATTGAAAAATGTCCGTCCGATGATAAACCTGAGTACGCCTTTATCGGCAGATCCAATGTTGGGAAATCGTCTTTGATCAACATGCTGACCCAGAAAAAAGGGCTCGCCAAAACATCTGGTAAACCCGGAAAAACGCAATTGATCAATCATTTTATGATAAACGATGAATGGTACATTGTGGATCTTCCCGGATATGGATATGCTAAAACATCCAAGAAGAACAGAGCAATTTGGGAGAAGTTCATCTCAGATTTTCTTACCAAAAGAGAATCACTAGTCAACATTTTTGTGTTGCTCGACTCTCGCCTGGAGCCTCAAAAGATTGATCTCGAGTTTATGAACTGGTGTGGGGAGAAGCAGCTACCATTCTCTATGGTTTTCACAAAGATTGATAAGCTCTCCAGCTCTGCATTGCAGAAGAATTTGGCGCGTTACAAGAAAGAAATGTTGAAGTATTGGGAAGAGCTGCCCCCTGTATTTGTTACGTCCAGTACATCCGCATTTGGGCGTGAGAAGCTGCTGAATTATATTGAGGCGATCAACGAAAATATGTAGGCGATATACTTTCTCCGGCAGTTATTGCAGGAAAAACACTGAAAGTTTACGACCTTTGTAGCTCGATTAAAAAGAAAAACACGAATGATTGTAGAACAATTATATACAAAATGTCTTGCAGAGGCTGCTTATTACATCGAAAGTAATGGTGAAGCGGCGATCATTGATCCATTAAGAGAAACACAACCTTATCTGGATATCGCCAGAAATAATGGTGCCAAGATCAAATATATTTTTGAAACACATTTCCATGCAGACTTTGTTAGTGGACACATTGACCTGGCGAAGCAAACAGGCGCACAGATCGTGTATGGTCCGAATGCCAACCCTGCCTATGATGTCATCGAAGCAAAAAACAACCAAGAATTTAAGATCGGTGCTGTTACGATCCGTGTGATGCATACTCCAGGGCATACTCCTGAATCGAGTACATACCTTTTACTGGATGAAAACGGAAAAGAAAATGCCATCTTCACTGGGGATACGTTGTTCCTTGGGGATGTTGGACGACCTGATCTTGCTATCAAGTCGGATCTCACGCAGGAGGACCTGGCAGGAATGCTTTTTGATTCGTTGCGCAACCGAATTATGCCATTGCCAGATGAAACCATTGTGTATCCAGGCCACGGTGCTGGATCTTCCTGCGGTAAGAGTATGAGCTCTGAAACCATTGGAACATTGGGTGAGCAAAAGGCCACCAACTATGCGCTTCGTGCGGACATGACAAAAGAAGAGTTCGTAAAAGAATTAACGACAGGTATATTGCCACCTCCACAATATTTCCCGAAAAATGCGGCCATGAACAAGCATGGATACGAATCTTTTGAAAATGTATTGGAAAATGGAATGCATGCTCTTTCTTTAGATGCATTTGATGCGGAGGTACAAAAGGGAGCGTTGATCCTGGATGTTAGAACACAGAAAGATTTTATTCAAGGATTTATCCCGAATTCGTTATTCATTGGGTTAAATGGAACTTTTGCGATGTGGGTTGGAGCGTTGATCGAAGATATAAACCAACCGATCGTTCTCATTGTTCCTGAAGGAAAGGAAGAGGAAGCCGTAACACGCTTATCTCGCGTAGGATACGACAATACCGTTGGCTATTTAGAAGGCGGCGTAGAAACGTATGTTAATGCAGGTGGAGAGCTTTCAACGATCACCTCAATTTCTGCTGATGCCCTAGAGCCATTGCACGGGAGCGCGAGTATTATTGATGTAAGAAAACCTGGAGAATTTGAGGCAGAGCATATCTTGGATGCAGTAACCTATCCGTTGGATTTCATCAACTCCCATCTGCACACCTTAGACAAAGAACAACAGCATCATGTACATTGTGCTGGCGGCTACCGAAGTGTTATTGCCATCTCACGCTTGATGCAGGAGGGCTACACTAACCTTATTGATGTTGCAGGAGGATATGGTGCCATCAAAAAAACGGACATCCCGAAAACAGCTTTTGTTTGTCCGTCCACGCTGAAATAGAATAATTTTAATAGAAAAACCGACCATTGGTCGGTTTTTTTTATGCCTTGGAATGCACGCACGCAAATCTCTTTTATCTTTGCGCCATGCAACAGAAGGACGATATCTTAAAAGAAGTGATCTCCCATGCGAAGGAGTATGGGTTTGTATTCCCATCATCTGAGATCTACGATGGTCTCTCCGCAACGTATGACTACGGGCAGCTTGGCTCTTTGCTGAAAAACAACATCAAAGAATATTGGTGGAAAGCAATGGTGCAGGTACACGATAATATTGTTGGCATCGATGCGGCGATATTCATGCATCCTACAACGTGGAAAGCTTCGGGCCATGTGGATGCCTTCAATGACCCGTTGATCGACAACAAGGATTCCAAAAAGAGATACCGTGCCGATGTATTGATCGAGGAACATATCGAAAAGATCCGCCAGAAGATAGAGAAAGAAGTTGCAAAGGGCATCAAACGCTTTGGAGATGATTTTGACGAAGCACAATTCAGGGCTACGAACCCGAACGTTTTGCGCAATGCGAAAAAGATCGAAGAGATCGAGGGTCGCATGAAGGAGTCTTTGGGTAACGATGACCTTGAAGGCGTATATAACCTCATTGTGGATCTGGAGATCGCTTGTCCGATCAGTGGTTCTAAAAACTGGACAGAGGTGCGGCAGTTCAATCTTATGTTCTCTACAGAGCTTGGCTCTGTTGCCGGTGATGCTGCGAAAATCTACTTACGCCCAGAGACGGCACAAGGTATTTTTGTGAATTATCTGAACGTGCAGAAGACGGGAAGAATGAAGATCCCGTTTGGGATTGCACAGATCGGGAAGGCGTTCAGAAATGAGATCGTTGCACGGCAGTTCATTTTCCGAATGCGCGAATTTGAACAGATGGAAATGCAATTCTTCGTTCGTCCGGGTGAAGAAATGAAATGGTACGACTACTGGAAGGAGCACCGCATGCAATGGCACCAAAAGCTCGGTTTGGGAGAGGCAAACTATCGTTTTCATGACCATATTAAGCTTGCGCACTATGCGAATGCCGCTGCCGATATTGAATTTAACTTCCCGATGGGCTTCAAAGAGCTGGAGGGAATTCATTCCAGAACGGATTTCGACCTGAAACAACACGAAGAATACTCCGGAAAGAAATTGCAATATTTCGACCCTGAGCTGAACGAGAACTACGTCCCATACGTTGTGGAAACATCCATCGGACTGGACAGAATGTTCCTTGCCGTTTTGAGTACTGCATATACCCATGAAACATTGGAAGACGGCTCTACACGTTCCGTTCTGTCTTTACCTCCTGCTTTGGCACCGTATAAGGTAGCTGTAATGCCACTGACCAAAAAAGACGGTCTGCCCGAAAAAGCAAAAGAGGTACTGAACAAGCTGCAATACGACTTTAGCTGCCAATACGACGAGAAAGATTCTCCCGGAAAGCGCTACCGCAGGCAAGATGCTATAGGAACGCCTTACTGCATCATGATCGATCACCAAACTATGGAAGACAACACGGTAACGATCCGTGACAGAGACACAATGGAACAAGAACGTATTACCATTGCGGAGCTCAACGCCATTATAGACCAGAAAGTAAATATGAAATATTTGTTGATGGATTGATCAACAAAAATGCCCCTCGGTGGAGGGGCTTATTGAATACTCCTTTTATTCTTTTTCCAAAGACCTAATAAGCTGCTCTAGCTTCTCTTCAAGCGCTTTGATTTGATCTTGCTGATCATTGAGCATCTCTTGTTGCTCCTGTACTGCGTTGATAAGCATATAAGTCATTGCAGAATTATCCACATCCAGATACTCTGCTCCATTCAGGTCAAAAGTGCCAACCATGTAAGGAGCTACTTTTTGAAGCTCCTGTGCGATCACACCAACATATTCCACTTCTGTAT